>JAATFE010000419.1 GCA_015655365.1 Terriglobales bacterium | reverse complement strand
GCCGAAGCGTGGCGCGCCGACGCCGGCTCGTTCACGTTACACGTCAGCCGGTCGTCCACGGATCCGCAACTGGAAGGGAAGGTCGTATTATCCGAGACAATCGTGATTCCACTGAAATAGTGTTACCCGCTTGCCGATGGATAATATGGTACGCAGGAACGTAATGACCCACTTGTATCTTGCCTGGTTGTAACTCAGCACCGAGATCCAACCGAAATGAATCAAAGGACGTCATTTGAAGTTTGAAGGTGGGCTCGGGTCTGTTGAAGTTCTTTGCGAGTCTTCACGCAAACGGATAGATTGGATATAGAGTCGAGAACTTCTTTCAGAGACTCAAGGAATTCAGAGGCATCGCCATGAGAAGTTGTAAAACCGACTCCAGCTTTGCCGCCATGATCTACCTCGCCGCCCTTGTGCTTCGTACTCGATGAGCGTCGACAGAACCTAACGAGCATAAATTTCCGTTTCTTGGGGTGTTCCCCCCTTTGTTAGCAATCTGAAAGCACGCTGTGTACACTTCCGGCGATCATGATCCGGTCCGCACATGGAGCCGGTAAAAGGCAGGGGCGCGAGCGCGGCGTTTCCCGACCGGGAATCGCCGCGCCTGTCCGGTTTAGAAGTAGAACTTCGCGGCCACCTCGCCCTGGCGTGCGGCATTCAGCGTGGAACTGATGGTGCCTGCCGAGGTGGAGTCGATGTTGGTCGCTGGCGCTGCAAAGGTGGTGTGGTTGAACACGTTATAGAATGAGCCGCGAATCTCGATCGACCGACCCTCCGTCACGCGGATCGACTTGATGAGCGACATGTCGAATTGCACCAGCCCGTCGGCACGCATGGTGTTGATGCCGCCATTGCCGTAAGTGTACTGTGCGGGAACGGCGAATGCGTCGGCGGTACTTTTCGCCGCCGTGCCGCACGCCGAGTTCTTCGAGTCGTAGTACCAGCAGTTCACATTGCGCACCAGAGTGGGTTTGCCAATGACGTTCGGTCGCTGGCTGCCCACGCCCGTGTTGGCCGTGTCGCTGCTGATGGTGGGAGTGAACGGCAAGCCGGATTGTAGCGTGGCGATGGCCGAGAGATTCCAACTGCCCAGAACAGCCTCTTCCCATGCGGGCATCTTGGTGAGGAAGTGGCGGCCGTGGCCGAACGGCATCTCATAGAGCGTACTGGAAACCAGATTGTGCTTCAGGTCGTAGTTGCATACGCCGTAGTAGCGGATCAGAGGCGTGTCTTCGCGGACTACGCTGGTGTAGGTTCCATCTGTGAGGCACTTGGCGTAGGTGTAGGAGACCAGAAAAGTGGCGCCCGAGAAGTTGCGCGCTTCGAACTTGGTTTGCAGAGAGTTGTATCCGCCGTTGCCGGCAAATTTGGAGTAGCTGATGGTGCCCCATTGCGGGCGCTGCCGGCGCGTTTGCACTGCACCGCTGCCCGGGTCGGGGTCGTTGATCTGGAAGGCCTGCTGCATGTGTGTGGTCTTGTTGGCGCCGTAGGCCACATCGAGTGAAATCTTGCGCCCGAACTGGTGCTGCACGGCGGTATTCCACTCCTGGATGTAGGTGTTCTTCACATCCAGTGCCATGGAAGTAACGCTGGGCGTGGAACAAGAGTTTGCCACCGTGCCAAACGGGCAGGCGCTGCCCGGCGTCGGATTCGCGGCAACCACCGGTTGGCCCTGGTAGAAGTCGGCCAAGGTAAAGGTGGGCTTGGGGGTGGTGTTGTTCAATGACTGCGATGCGATGAATGGCACCGTGTTCTGCGTGTTGTTGATGGCGTTGTCGTCCGGAAACAGGAAGAAAATTCCGTATCCGCCGCGCATTACGGTGTTGTTGGTAAGGCTGTACGCCAGGCCCAGGCGAGGACCCACATCCAGGTAATCCGACTTGCGGATGGACTTGGGCAGGTGCATGTCTTCTGCATACTCAAAGCGGTCGGAGAACAGCGAAACCAGTTGCGGTGTGAGCGGCTGCGCGTTGTGGGAGAAATCGCGCGGCAGCACCAGTTTGCTGTTGGTAAGGTCGAAGCCGGAAATCTGGCCCTTGTCGCCGGAGTTGTAGAAAGGGTTGATCTCCCAGCGAAGGCCGGCGTTCACCGTCAGCTTGCTGGCTGCATGGTAGTCGTCCTGCACGTAGAAGGATTGGAAGTTGCCGGCATTGCCCCACAGGCTGCGGAAGCTGCTGCGGCTTGCACTGCGCGGCAGTCCCATCAGAAAGTCGGCCATGTTGTCGCCGGAGTAGGCGCCGTTGAAGTTGAATGTGCCGGTCGAGTTGTTGCCGGCAATGAAGGTGTTGGTGTTGTGGAACAGCTCATAACCGAAACGGACGTCGTGCTTGCCGTTGGTATAGGTCATATGATCCACGTACTGCCAGGAGCGGATCTTGTTCTGTTTTGGATAACTATTGTTGGCCTGTCCGTTGAAGTTCGAGTAGTTGGCAATGGTGATGCTCGGGAATCCGACCGTTGACTCCGGCGCCAGACCGGCCATTCCCACGATGCCTGCGTTAGCGTTGATATCCTGCCCTTGCAGGGAACTGGTGAACAGGAAAGCGCTGCGATAGTAGGAGACCTGCGCTTCGTTGATCCAGTGCGAATGGAAGACGTGAGTCTCGCGGAACAGACCGTCCTGACCGCGGCTGCGTAGTGGGAAGGCCCCCATGGCCAGATAGGCATTGGGGTCGGTTTCGATATTGTTGGAGATGGAGTAGCGGCCCATCAGGTGATCGGACTCGGTCAGTTGATGATCGATGCGGATGTCGCCCTGGCCCAATTGCTGCTTGAGCTTGTTGGTCAGGATGGCGCGGCCTATGCCGTTCACCACCGACGTGGCGTGCGGCATGTACCGCATCAGGTAAGCAGCCTGTGCCGTCGGGGTAAAGGTGTTGGGACCGCGGCCGTCGTTCGCCTGCAAACCCGTCAGGGGATTGCGGATGGTGATGGGTGTAGGCTGCGTAAACAGAGCCGCAAAGTCGCCTTCGCGTTCCGGATCGGTAGCCACGATGCTGTTGAAGTTTTGCGCCTGACTGTAGAGCGTGCTCTGCACGTCCACAAAGAAGAACGTTTTATTACGTATGATCGGACCGCCGACGGCAAAACCGAACTGGTTGCGATGCAGCGGCTCATTCCATTGATGCGAACCGGCCTGCGGCACAAAGAAGTAGTTCTTGGCATCGAGTTGGTTGTTGCGCAGAAACTCATAGGCCACGCCATGAAACTGGTTGGTCCCGCTTTTGAGCGTGGCGTTGATGATCGTGGGACTGTGCCCATACTCGGCGCCCATGTTGCCCGTTTCCACCTTGAACTCGTCCAGCGCGTCTACGTTGGTTTGGATAATGGTGCCGCCCAACTGGGCCTCGGTGACGTTGGCTCCATCCAGGTACCAGCCGGTCCACGAAGGCGACAGGCCGCTGACATTCACGTTCACGGCACTGGCGCGGATCGAAGTTCCGCCGGCGGCGATGTTCTGGCCGCCCTGCACAAAACTGACGCCCGGCGTCAACTGCGCCAACTGCCAGAATGTGCGACCGTTCAGGGGCATCGTCTGTACCGTCTGCGTGTCGATAACCTCGCCCACCGACGAGGAAGCCTGATTGAGCAGCGGCGTTTCGCTGGCCATCACCGTAACCTGCTCGCTGGTGCTGCCCAGGTGCAAAACGATGTTGAGCATGGTGCGCTCCGCCACCTGGAGTTCGGTGTCCTGCACGCTGGCCGGGGCAAACCCCTCATGGCTCGCCGTTACCGAGTAATGGCCGATCTGCAAGTTGGGCATCGAATACTCGCCGCTGGCGCCAGCCTTGACCGTGCGCTCGATGCCCGTGCCCAGGTTTTTGGCGACCACCTGGGCGTCTGGAATCACGGCGCCGGTTTCATCGGTAATGGTACCCAGGATGGTACCTGTATTGGTCTGTGCCTGTGTGCGTGGAATGGCAAGCCCCACAAGCAGAATCAACAACAGACGGAGAATCATGCTATTTGTTGTTTTACGCATACATTCATTTCCTTTCATCGTGGCCTACAGCAATGTGTCGTTGGTCCCTGGCTTCCGGGGCCGTTGGTTTGTCTGCCCTATACCCACAGCAGAGGCTGTCG
>JAATFE010000117.1 GCA_015655365.1 Terriglobales bacterium | reverse complement strand
TCGACTTCGCCGGAGAGCATGGTCCGGGCCTCCAACTCCTCGTTGAAGGCGGTGAGGGCCTTGATGTCGCGCTCCAGATCGGCAAGCACGTCTTCGCCCTCGCGGGCCAGCTCGAAGTAGGCCTCGATGTCGCCGACGCGGCGCACCATCTCCTCGTCGTCGGCAATCATGCTTTCAAGGCGCTTGCGTTCGCGCATCAGCGGCTTGCTGGCGACTGGGTCTTTCCACATGGCCGGATCGGCCAGTTTGGTTTCAATGCCGGCTAGTTCCCTGCGGATACGGGCAGGGTCAAAGATACTCCCGCAGGTCGCGAACTTGATCGCGTACGGGAGCAAAAGCGAATTCGAGATCATTCAACGACATCGTTTGCTCTTAAGACCTGTCTTTGCCATCAACGTAACGCCGAAGGCTGGTTCTTGCGGCCCAGCCCACTACGCCCAAAGCCAGTATGGCACAGGCCCAGGCAAACAGATCGCCGTGGGCGGTATAGAAGGTAATGTCGTCGCGGAAGCCGTAGGCGGCGGGCAGCGCGTCCACCTGATGGCGGGGAATGCTCTGGGGGACCCG
Organism: Terriglobales bacterium; assembly: GCA_015655365.1. Classification (GTDB taxonomy): domain Bacteria; phylum Acidobacteriota; class Terriglobia; order Terriglobales; family Acidobacteriaceae; genus Telmatobacter. The sequence goes on along the minus strand of JAATFE010000117.1, from coordinate 2,358 downwards.
GCCGTAGGGGTCGATGGCCGCGGTGACGCCGTTGTTGGTGTCGCGCAGAATCCAGCGGCGATTTTCGATGGCCCTCATGCGCGCCATGTTGAGGTGCTGCCAGGGGGCGCTGGTGTCGCCGTACCAGCCGTCGTCGCTGATGTTGACCAGCACTTCCGCGCCCAACTGCGAAAACTGGCGCACCTCGTCGGCAAAGACCGATTCGTAACAGATAAAGACGCCGTAGCGGTGGCCGTTGAGGCGAAAGACCTTGCGGTCCTCACCGGGCGTGAACGACGAAACCCGGCCGGTGAGCTTGTGGGCAAAGAAGAGCAACCGCTTGAAGGGGATGTATTCGCCGAAGGGAACCAGATGGATTTTGTCGTAGCGGCCCAGGCGCGCGCCGTTGGGGGAGACGACGAGCGCGGAGTTGAAATCGTGCCAGAGCTGCTCTTCCGGGACGTAATCCGTGCCCAGGCTGCCAATCACCAGCGACGACTGGGTTTGGCGGGCAAGAGCGACCAGCGTTTGCTGAAAACGAGGGTCTTCTTCGATGAAGGGCGCGGGCGACTCCGGCCAGACCACCAGATCGGGATGGGTGGGATAGGGCGGGCAAACGATCTCGCCATCTGGCGCTCCGGTTTGGGGGATTCCGACGATATAGGTCTTGCACTGCTCGCCGGCCAGGCGGGTCATCTCGGCGATGTGCCGGTTCCACTCGGGTCCGGCCCAGGTGTTGTCGGCGGAAACGTCGAGATTGGGCTGGATGAGGACAGCGGTAGCCGTGGAGGCCGGTTTGGGCGCGCGATGAAAGATTCCACCAGCTAAGACACCTACCAGAAAAATCCCTGAGGCGCACAGGTAATAGCCTCTGACTTTTCGATGGGGCTCTGGTTTGCAGGCCAAGAACCAGCCAAAGACAATCAGCGCATTGACAGCCACCAGCACAAAACTGATGCCGTAGACGCCGGTCCAGGGAGCGAGCTGGTTCACGAGGGCGTTATCCACCTGGGAGTAGCCGAGCTGATCCCAGGGAACGCTGGTGATGCGCGAGGCGGCCAGTTCGAGGGCGGTCCAGACGAACGGTGCGGTGGCCAGAGCGAGCCTGGTGCTGCCGCTGGCCTTGCGCACCAACGCCAGACTCAAGCCGAAGAGGCCAAAATAGAGCCCCAACACCAGGCTGAATCCCAGCAGCAGCAGAAACGAGACCACGGGCGGCAGTCCGCCGTGAATCAGCATAGTGTCGTAGATCCAGTAACAGTTACCAGCGTACCAGAGGATGCCGCAGAAGTAGGCGAGCAGGAAAGCGCGGCGCAGCGGCCTGGGTTCGTCCGCCGAAGCCGGCGAAAGAATCGCCCACAACAGCGGGACCAGCCCAAACCAGGCAAAGATGTTGCGCCAGGCAGGCATAGGCCCGGCCAGCGGGAACGGCAACTCGAGCAAGGCGGCAGAAAAACCGGCTGCGGTCCAGAACTTCCAGGATGTACGCGGCATACAGGGCCGAGTTTATAGCATTTGGGGTGGGGACCGCGGGCAGGCCCCCGTACCGGGCGAAAACAGGCTACAATTTCAGTATGCTATTGGCTACTTTTGCAATACGGCTGCTGGAAGCGATGTTCTTCCTCGGCTTGGCGGGGTCGGCGATCGTCGTCCTCATCAGCTTCGTCGAGGATGCGAAAGAGCTGTTCGGCGACGACTGAGCAAACCCGGCTTGGCAGTTGGCATCGGGAAATTGTTAATTTGATTGACTCACCCCCAATCGAGACTTAGACTCACCGCAGGGCCGGCGATCATTGCCGTTACCCAGGTCTCCAGAAAGCCGGCCGTCGCGCCGACCCAATCGTGATGGCATCCAATCGAACCACCGTAGCCCCACCTTCCGACCGCGTTCGCCTCATCGTCGCATCCTCCGTGATGCTGACGTTCATCTCTTTTTGGCGAGCAGCGGCTATTGTACTCAACGATCTAGGTTCCTCTGCCTTTTATGCCGGAGGCATCGCCGAACAGGCGGTGGGTGCAGCAGCGCCGTGGTTCATCCTCGGCATCATGCTGTTCAGCTTCGCGGTGCGCGCGGTTTATGTCGAGAGCTGTTCGATGTATACCCGCGGCGGAGTTTACCGCGTGGTGAAGGAGGCCCTGGGCGGCACCTTTGCCAAGCTGAGCGTTTCCGCCCTGATGTTCGACTACATTCTTACAGGACCTATCTCGGGCGTTTCCGCAGGACAATACATTACAGGCTTGATGAACGAGTTGTTGGTGGTTGCCAACCAGAGTCACTGGCTTCCTCCGGCTCTGATGGACGCGCAGAATCATCCCTTTCAGTTCGATATGAATCATACGGCGGCGTTGTTTGCGGCCGCGGTCACCATCTATTACTGG
>JAATFE010000084.1 GCA_015655365.1 Terriglobales bacterium | reverse complement strand
TCAATCCCGTCGACGGCCGCATGACGGTCATCGAGATGAACCCGCGCGTCTCGCGCTCCTCGGCGCTGGCATCGAAGGCTACCGGTTTCCCCATCGCCAAGATCGCCGCCAAGCTGGCGGTGGGCTACACGCTCGACGAAATTCCCAACGACATTACGCGCAAGACGCCGGCCTGCTTTGAGCCGACCATCGATTACGTCGTGGTCAAGATTCCCAAATGGCAGTTTGAGAAGTTTCCCGGTTCCGATGACACGCTGGGCCCGCAGATGAAGTCGGTGGGCGAAGTGATGGCCATCGGGCGCACCTTCAAGGAATCGCTGATGAAGGCCGTGCGCTCCCTGGAGACCGGCAAAAAGACCGCCAGCGAGGTGCTGGAGCCGCGCCGCCTGACGCAGCAGTTGGTGACGCCGCAGCCCGACCGCTTGAACTATATCCGTTTCGCCTTCGAGCGCGGCATGAGCGTGCGCGAAGTGGCGCGCCTCACCGGCATGGACCCCTGGTTCCTGCACCAGGTGCGCGAGATTACGGTGGAGCAGGACAAGATTGCCGGAGTGTCGCCCGAGACGATTGCCGTGGAGGAGATGCGCAGGCTGAAACGCCTGGGGCTGAGCGACGAGCGCATTGCCGCGGAGTGGAAGCTGGAAGGCCACGAAGGCACCAAGAAGGTGAGGGAACTGCGCGAAGACATGGGCATCAAGCCGGTCTTCAAGCTGGTGGATACCTGCGCCGCAGAGTTCGAGTCCATGACGCCCTACCTCTACTCGACCTACGACGAAGAGGACGAGGCGCCACAGACTTCCAAGCATAAGATCATCATTCTCGGCTCGGGTCCGAACCGCATCGGGCAGGGCATCGAGTTCGATTATTGCTGCTGCCACGCCGCCTTTGCGCTCAAGGAAGACGGCTACGAAACCATCATGGTCAACTGCAACCCGGAGACGGTTTCCACCGACTACGACACCAGCGACCGGCTCTACTTTGAGCCGCTCACGCTGGAGGATGTGCTGGCGGTGTATAACCACGAGGCCTCGTCCGGCGCGCAGATCGGCATGATTGTGCAGTTCGGCGGGCAGACTCCGCTGAACTTGGCGCAGCGGCTGCGCGCGGCGGGCGTGCCCATCATCGGCACATCGCCCGAGTCCATCGACTTGGCCGAAGATCGCAAGCGCTTCGGCAAGCTGCTGGACGAGTTGCAGATTCCTCAGCCCGCCGGCGGCACAGCTACCAGCGTGGAAGAGGCTTTGGCTATCGGCGACCGCATCGGCTACCCGGTGCTGGTGCGCCCCAGTTATGTGCTCGGCGGCCGCGCCATGGTCATCGCGTACGACGCCGAGGCCGTAGCCCAATACATGATGCAGGCGGTCGAGTATTCGCAGGAGCGGCCGGTGCTGGTCGATCACTTTTTGGAGAACGCCATCGAGGTCGACGTCGATGCGCTCTGCGATTCGGAAGACGTGATCATCGCCGGCATCATGCAGCACATCGAAGAGGCCGGGATTCACTCCGGCGATTCTTCTTGCGTGCTGCCCGCGGTCGACATCCGCGAAGAGACGCTCGAGGTTCTGCGCACCTACACGCGCAAGCTCGCTTTGGCGCTCAAGGTGGTTGGGCTGGTCAATCTGCAATTTGCCATTCAGCGCGACCACGAGGGCCAGGACCACGTCTTCGTGATCGAAGTAAACCCGCGCGCTTCGCGCACGGTGCCCTATGTCTCGAAGGCCACCGGAATTCCTTTGGCCAAGATGGCCGCACGGCTCATGACCGGCCGCAAGCTGCGCGAACTGCTGCCGGCACAATTGGCTTCCGGCAAGGATCTGGAAACCGGCACGCACTACTACGTAAAGTCGCCGGTCTTCCCCTGGGCCAAGTTTGCCGGGGTCGATACGGTTCTGAGCCCAGAGATGAAGTCCACCGGCGAAGTGATGGGCGTGGCGGCGACCTTTGGCGAGGCCTTTGCCAAGGCGCAGCTTTCGGCCGGACAATTGCTGCCTAACAGCGGCACCATCTTTTTCAGCGTCAACGACCACGATAAGCCAGCGGCCCTCGAGCTGGCGCTGCGTTACGTGGAACTGGGATTCCATATCGTCGCCACAGAAGGCACGGCCAATGTGCTGGAGAAGGGCGGGCTGAGTGTCGAGCGGGTCTTCAAGGTGAAGGAAGGCCGTCCCAATGTAGTCGACCTCATCAAGGGCGACCGCATTCAACTGATCATCAACACGCCGCGCGGCCAAGACCCCTTCTTTGACGAGAAGGCCATCCGCAGAGCGGCGGTGCTGGCGCGCATCCCCACCATTACCACGATTGCCGCCGGACAAGCAGCGGCAGAGGGAATTGCCGCGATGCAAAAGCCGCACACCACGGTCTTCGCATTGCAGCAGTTGCACGCCGCATTCGGAGCCTGAGCAATTGCGTTATCGCAGTTGCAAGATGCCAAACGCAAATAGGTGTAGAGTGGCTTTGAAAGGGCACGGCTTTAGCCGTGCCGTAAGTACCGCAAAATCAACGCGGGCTTCAGCCCCTGAGAAACGTTTTCGGGCGGATTCGCGTAGAATTGGCCCTTTTCCGTGGCCTGTTATGCCCGAACAAGTCAGGCAGCCTTAATCTTTCTTGTCGGCAGGCTCCTTCAGCGCCAGTTTGGCCCCAATCGCGTAGCCAACAAGAGCCAGCGCGGGCCAGGTGCCGAGGAAAGGCCCGTCGTCGTCGATCAGGCCGCTGGGCCTGGGCCAACTGAAGAATGTCCGGGTCAGCTTTTCCGTGGCGTCACACTGGAAGCACTCGTTGGGGCCGGTGGGCATATCTAGGATCCAGAGACTGATAATCAGCATCCAGATCAGGCCGATCAGCCAGACGAGCGGCGCCATGTCGTCCTGGCGAAAGCGGACGAAAATGTTTCCCACGGCGAGCGGGATCAGGAACGACAGAATGAAGATCAGGAACTGAGGAATAGCGGGAGCATTCAGCGCGTATCCGGCGCACATGAGGGCAAGCCATGAGCCGAGCGCCAGCGCGATATGAATGAAGAACGAGACCGCTTGCCGGGAAAACGTGGAACTGCCGACTTCTTCGTCCCCTTGCGTCAAAGACCCCATGCGCGCAGCTCCTCAAGTGCTCTACTGGTAACAGTCTATTGTCTATTTAACCCGCAGCCGAGCGCAATCGATAAGATTCGATTTTTGACGGGGTCTGCTGGATTCGGTCCAGGGAATCGATTCGTTCCGGCTGCGCCAGGCTCTAAAATCAAACCATGCTGATCGAGGGCGTTCTTGCTGCCGTGCCCACGCCGTTTTATTCGGACGAGGGAATCTACTTCCGCAAACTTGAGGCCAACATGGCCCGTTACTCGCGCAGTTTGATGGCGGGGATGGTAGTTTTGGGTTCAACAGGCGAGGCCGTCATGCTGAATGACGCCGAGACCAAGGACGTTTTGCGCGTGGCCGCCGAGGCCGCAGCGCCGGAAAAGGTGCTGATTGCCGGCGTCTCGCGGCAAAGCGTGAAGCAGACCGTCGAGATGGCTGAGACCGCGGCAAAGTTCCAATACGACGTGGTTCTGGTCCATGCTCCAACTTACTATGCCGGCCAGATGTCTACAGCCGCGGTTCTGAATTATTTTCGCAGCGTTGCGGATCGCTCGCCGCTGCCGGTCCTGCTCTATAACATCCCCAAATCCGTGCCATACCAGATGCCCATCGAGGTGATCGCGGAACTGGCGCAGCATTCCAACATCGTTGGGATCAAGGATTCGTCGGGCGACGTCGAGAGGATTCGGGCCACCATTGCGGCAACCGGGAACGCACCGCGGCGCGCCACGACCGTTACGCCAGTTTTCGAGGCTGTCACAGGGCGCATGTTGATGCCGAAGACCGAGTCGGCAGGGGCATTTGTCTCCGCAGGCGATCTGGCAGGAGGCGCGGCCCAGGCGACCGCTGTTCCGGTTGCTGCAACCAAAACACGGACCAAGGAAGTCGGTTTCCAGGTGCTGGCGGGTTCGGCATCGATCCTGCTGGAGTCACTTGAGGCAGGAGCCGCGGGCGGCATTCTGGCCTTTGCGGCCTTTGCTCCGCAGGCCTGCCAGGAGGTTCATTCCGCCTGGAAAGATCACGACCTGAAGCTTGCGGAAGAGAAGCAGCAGCGCATCGTCCGGCCCAATCAACGCATTGTCGGCCAGTTGGGCATCAGCGGCGTGAAATACTCATGCGACTTCAACGGCTACTTTGGCGGTCGTGCGCGCATCCCGCTGTTGGGGCTTACGGCGACAGAGAAGGCGGAGATCGAGGCGCTGTTGGTAGCGACGAGGAGCTAGCGCATTTCCATTAATAGTTCAATCATGTCCGATAACGGATATTCTGTATAGTCCAAGTCTGGAATTAAGTTTATAAGTCTGTTATTTCTCTAGCTATTTGTCATAAATTTTCTCACGCTATTTGTCGTATGCCCCGCTGTTTGCGTAAGGAGCTATGAACTAGAAGTTCTTCACCACTCTGAGCAGCCAAGCCAACAGGGTCAGCGAGTATGCGGCTAACAACGGCAATACTCAGCTCAGAGCGAGCAACCATCATGCACTGGCCTGCGGCCTAATCGCCCGCTCAAACTGTCCGGTTCCGTACTCATCTGTGTGGATAAGGACGAAGCCAGCCTCCTTAAGAAGCCAACACATTCGATCCGACGCTCGCTTGCAACGCGCAAGAAGCTTCATGTCAGAAGCTCCATGAGCCACAAACAACGCAAGCAGACGCCTTCCGTGTCCTTCTCCACGGCGACTTGTGCGCACGCCGGCCATGTGGAGTTCAATACCGGTGGTCTCTTGATCGAAAGAGTTAGCCACTACCAGAAGGAAACCAACCCGGTCATCAGCAGGACAACCATAAACCCACAGATTGGCGGGGATGGATATCCATTCCTGTCCTCCCCCTGGCTGTTCGATCGCTCCCCTCATGCCCTTACCATGAATTACACGAGTCAGCTCCGCACGATATTCCGCCGCATCAGCGGGCTTCACGAGATGCGAGTTGAAGTGTCCGTGCCGCGCACCTTCGACCAGCTCATCCATGATGAAATCAAGATCGGTCTCCGCAGCCTTTCTCAACCCGTAGTGCCGGAGTCTGCGCTGGCGTCTCCATGTCGCGAATCGCTTAGAAAGCATGCGCCAAACATCTCCCCAGGAACTACGCCAAATAATGTGACAAAGAGTGTCGTACCCAGCCTAGCACGGGAGTCTTCCTACGATTTCGTGAGCTCTGCAAGGGCTCTGCTTTTGTAGCTTATTAATAGAACTACCAAGAGCAAGTATTCCACGGAAGCTCCT
>JAATFE010000017.1 GCA_015655365.1 Terriglobales bacterium | reverse complement strand
TTCCACATCGGAGTCGCCCAGCAGGCCGGTTGTTGGATCGCCGGGGAAATCGGCCCCGTGCTCCGCAATCCACGCCTGGGCGCGCCGCGCAATTTCGGCGGCCAAGGCGGGATTTTCGCGGCAAAGCGATTCCATGCCGGCGGAAAGGCGCAGCGTGTCGAGCGGACCGATGGCAAATGCGCCATGGCAGCATTGCGTGCAGCCGGGGCGGCAAGCCAGCCACACTCCGGCCTTTTGGGCCGCTTCGGCCAGCGCCGCATCCATGATCTGCACGAGTTGGAAATCGCCTTGGGGTAACTGCATCCTGGTCAGAATATCGGATTGCCCATGCCTTTCGTTCTTGGTAATCTGCCCGCGGAGGTCCCCAGTACCATCATCCCCGGTCTTCGCTATCGCAACGCCCCCGCGGCCATCGACTGGTTCTGCCAGGTATTTGGCTTCGATCGCCACGCCGTCTACGAAGGCGACGACGGAACCATCGCCCACGCCGAATTGACCCTGGGCAGCGGCATGATCATGCTCGGCTCGGGCAAGGACGACGCGTATGGCCGCAGCTTCAAGTCGCCAGACGAACTGGGCGGTCTGGAGACCCGCAGCACCTATATCGTGGTTCCCGACGCCGACGCGGCTTTTGCCCGCGCCAAGGCTGCCGGAGCGCTGACAATTCGCACACTCTACGACACGCCCTACGGCAGCCGCGAGTTCAGCGTGAGAGACCCGGAAGGCCATAACTGGACGGCGGAAACCTATGACCCGTGGAAAAAACCCGACTAGAGAGGCGACTCAGGCTCGCGATTTTGAGGGATAGCTCCCAAGGTATAGTCAATGGGTAGCCGAACTCGCGGGAGCGCACGGATTGCGGCCTGTTTTTGCTTATTCCGGACTCTTTTTTGCCCTGCTCGGCGCGTCAGCGCTGCACGGCCAGTCTGTGCCGCCACGCGAGGTAGCGCCTGGAGTGTGGTTCCTGCTGGGCGATGCGTCGAAGGGATATAGCAATACGACGGTCATCGAGATAGGCGACTATCTCATCGTTGTAGATGCCAATTATCCCGCGCGAGCCCGCGAAATCATGGCGGAACTGAAGCAGCTATCGCCAAAGCCGGTGCGTTTTGTTTTCGACACTCATGCGCACGGCGATCACTCCTATGGCAACTCCGTTTGGACGGCGGCGGGCGCAACTACGCTGGCTTACGACAAAGTCCTGGAGGAGATGGATCGCTACGAGCCAGTGCGCTGGCAGGCAGCAGCGACAAAACGGGAGGATGTGCGCAGCCTGCACGAGGATACTGTGCAGCGGCCGCAAAAGACCTTCAACAAGAGCCCGTTCGTGCTGAAAGACGCAACGCGGGAGGTCGATTTCTACTTTTTGGGCTGGGGACACACGCCCGCCGACGGCTATGTGTGGCTTCCTAAGGAGAGGGTCCTCTGCACCGGCGATGGCGCCGTCAACGGGGCCCGCAACAAGCTGTGGGATGCGAATATCGCCAACTGGCCGAAAGTGCTTGAGAAAGCCATGCACTTCGAGCCGCTGTTTGTATTGCCGGGGCACGGCGAAGCGGGCGGCGCAGAAATTCTTTCCGGGCAGCGGCAATTTTTGCTCGACTTGTACAGCGCGGTCCAAGAGCAGGTGAAGCAGGGAAAAACGCTCGCGGAGATAAGCATTCAGCTTCCCGAGCGCGACCGGAACTGGATACCCAAGGACCTTTCCTGGGATGTCGAGGCCACTTACTCCGAGATCGCCGGGCACAAGCCTGCGGGAGCGTTGCCGCACCAGTGGAAGTAGGCCGTGGCACAACTTAGCAGGCTTTTCAGGAGGATGGCCTTAGCGCCGGTTCAGCTCAGGCGAACTTTGCATTCGAGACAGGTGTAGGATAGGTCGCATGGCTGCTTATCGCGTCGTTCTTCGCCGCTCCGAGGAAGGGTATAGCGTCTCGTGCCCCGGCTTGCCTGGCTGCTGGTCGCAGGGCGCAACCGAAGAGGAAGCTCTTGCCAACATTCAGATCGCCATTCGCGAGTATGTCCTGGCGGCGGAGGAATTGGCGCACGATGACGACAGCCGCATTGTCGAAGTCGCGGTTGCGTGAGTAGATTCTGCAACAAGAGATCGGGTAACTCGTGTCCAAGCTACCGGGGATTCATCATCTGAGGGCCGTAGCTGCGCTGGAGAAGGCAGGCTTTCGCGTTCTTCGCCAGGGCGCCCACATCGTAATGACCGATGGATCGAGAATCCTGACAATTCCTCGACACAACCCGGTGAACGCCTTCACCATGGGCGGCATTGTCCGCGATGCCGGGCTGAGCTTGGAAGAGTTCCAAAAACTCCTCTAGCCGTTCTATCCGATCGAGTCGGTCCAGCCTTCCAGCGTCTTTTTGAACTCCGCCATGAACTTGCAGGCGTCTGCGCCGTCGATGGTGCGATGGTCGAAGCCGAGGCAGAAGTGCTCCGTGGAGCGGATGGCGATGGTGTCGTTGCCCTCGTCGTCGGTGAGCACCACGGCTTCCTTCTTGAGGCCGCTAATGGCCAGGATCGCCGAATCCGGCTGGTTGATGATCGGGGTGCTGAACTCGTCGCCGAAGATGCCGGAGTTGGTGAGGGTGAAGGTGGATCCCGCCACCTCGTCGGGCATGAGCTTTTTGGAGCGGGCGCGCTCGGCCAGGTCGGCGATGGCGCGGGCCAGGCCCAGGAAGCTGAGTCCCTCGGACTGCTTGACCACCGGCACAATCAGGCCCCACGGTAAGGCCACGGCGATGCCCAGGTTGATGTTCTGGTGATAGTGGATTGCGCCATCAATGAGCGAGGCGTTGATGATGGGGAACTTGGCCAGCGCCTTAACCACGGCAGTGGCGATGAACGGCATGTAGGTGAGCTTGACGCCGTAGCGCTGCTCGAAACTGGCCTTCTCGCGCTGGCGCAGGCGGACGATGCGGGTCATGTCCACTTTGTAAACGGTGTGAACGTGGGGGCTGATCTGCATACTCTCAACCATGCGCTGAGCGATGATGGCGCGCATCTTGGTCAGGGGAACCACCTGCGGTGGGGCCAACGCCGCCTTCCGCGGCACCTGCGGCGCGACTGCCGCCGCTGCTGGTTCTGCGCCTTGCTGACTCAGGTGGCGGAGTACATCTTCCTTGGTGATGCGGCCGTCCGAACCTGTGCCGGCGATCTGACTGAGGTGGAGGTTGTTGTCCCTGGCCATGCGGCGCACCAGCGGCGAAGAGCGCAGACGGCGGCCGGCGTTTTCTGAAACGGCAGGAACTGGAACAGGGCTGGCTGCCGGGGCGGGGACCTCTGCCGCTACTGTCGGGGCAGCCGCC
>JAATFE010000494.1 GCA_015655365.1 Terriglobales bacterium | reverse complement strand
GCGGGTATAGAGATCGTAGTAGCGGCCGCCCATGGCGAACAGTTCCGCATGATTGCCGCGTTCGACGATGCGGCCCTGCTCCACCACGAGAATCTGGTTGGCACGGCGGATGGTCGAGAGCCGGTGGGCGATGACGAAGGTGGTGCGGCCCTGCATGAGTTGGCTCAAACCCGCCTGAATCATAGCTTCGGATTCGGAGTCGAGAGAGCTGGTTGCTTCATCGAGAATCAGAATCCGCGGCTCGGCCAATAATGCACGGGCAATGGAGAGGCGCTGGCGCTGGCCGCCGGAGAGCTTGACGCCGCGTTCGCCCACGACGGTGTCGTAGGCCTCGGGAAAGCGCTCGGCAAACTCGTCGACGCGCGCCGTGCGGCAGGCGAACAGGAACTGCTCCTCGGTGGCGTCGGGGCGGGAAAACAGGATGTTTTCGCGGATGGTGCCGTCGAAGAGGAACGAGTCCTGGAGCACCACGCCCAACTGGGAGCGGAAGGTGTCGAGATCGACCTGGGAAAGGTCCATATCGTCCACTGTCACGCGGCCTGTCGAAGGCGAGTGGAAGGCGCAGAGCAGGCTGATGATGGTGGACTTGCCCGATCCCGAGGAGCCGACCAGCGCGGTCACAGTTCCCGGCTCGGCCACAAAGCCGATGCCGTGCAGGACCGGCTTTTCGGGATCGTAGGCAAATTCCACATTGTCAAAGCAGACCGTGCCTTGAATGGGCGGCATCTTTACGGTGCGGCCGGGGCTCTTGTTTTCTTCAAGCTCCGACATGATCTCGCTGGTTCGATCGAGGCCCGCAAAAGCCTCGGTCAATTGCGTGCCGATGTTCACAATCTGGAAGACCGGCGCAATCATGAAGGCAAGAAACATGTTGTAGCTGAAGTAGTCGCCAACGGTCCATGTGGCGGCCAAGACGCGATGGCCGCCCATCCACATCACCAGGGCAGAGACGAGGCCGAGCACAGTGGTTGAGGCGGCACCGAGAGTGCTGGTCATGGTCAGCGACTTCATCACGTTGGCCAACAGGCGATCGACGCCAGCGGAGAAAACACCCGCCTCGCGCTCTTCGGCGTGATAGCCCTTGATGACGCGAACGCCGCCCAGCGACTCGGTAAGACGGCCAGTGACCTCGGCGTTGATCTTGGCCCGGTCGCGGAAGATGGGGCGAATGACTTTGAACCCGTATTGAAGGACGAAGACGAACGCGCCCATCACGGCAAAGACGGTGAGCGTGACAGTGACGCTGCGATGGAGCAGATAGATGAAGGCCAGCACGGCAGTGAGCAGGCCGCCCACAAACTCCACGAGGCCGGTTCCGACCAGGTTGCGCACGCCCTCGACGTCCGACATGATGCGTGCAACCAGGGTGCCGGTACGGTTCTCGTCGTAATAGGAGACGGAAAGCAGGCCCACATGGCGCTGCACCTGACGGCGCATTTCGGCAATCAGGCGCTGGCCGGCCTTGGAAAGCAGTTGCGTGAGCGAGAACGAGGTGATGGCCTGCACCACCATGGCGGAGAAGACCAGAACGATGATGCGGGGCAGCAGATCGGGCCGCGGATGCGACGGAGAAAGCACGGTATCGAGCAGGGGCTTGCTGGTGAAGGGCAACACCAAACCGGCGACGCGGTTGACGACCATCAGGCCCATGCCGGCCAGGAGCAGTCCCAGGCGAGGCGCGACAAGTGTCTTGATTTGCGGCCATAGCCGCTTCAGGTTGGGTTTGCGCTTGGGCAGATCGCCCTGGCCCGCACGAGCCTTGCCGCCGCGGGGCGAACGCTCTGCGCGCGCGCCCATTCCCAGTGCGCCTCCGTGCATGGAGCTCATGAGCTAAACCTTCCCTGAAGTGCGCGCTGCAATGAAGGACCGAACGCAGAGGACGATGTAGATGAACAGCAGGCCGGCCAATGTGACCTTGGAGGCCAAAGCAATCTGATTCGGCTCGACGCCGGCAGCCTGGGCGTGCACATAGCCGCGAATCGCTTCAACCGCAGAGCCCAAAAAGCCGAGCAGCGCGATGGTCACATTGACGTGCATGAACAGCTTGCGCCGGCCCTCGTTGGGGCTGATGGCCAAGAAGCCGAAGAGGCCCAGAGCCAAGCCGATCCACAGGGGAATCAATGCCGTGGGATGCACACTGCCCGTGCCCACATAGCCAACCAAACCCAGGGCAACCAAAAGAACCGCAAAAATGAGTGTAACTTTCGCCATTGCGCACAGCCTCAGTGAAAGAAAACGAAATTGGTTTCTTTATGAATGGATGTGCGGCGGTTCCCTGCCGATTCAAATGCGGGGTCTGCTCAGCGACAAAGGTTTAGAGTATTTCTCCCGATGGCGTAGAGGGAGAAACGTCCCTCAGGGGCT
>JAATFE010000487.1 GCA_015655365.1 Terriglobales bacterium | reverse complement strand
TGTTTGCTTGCTGTGCCTGGCCATACCAGCCGGGATTTCGATCTCCGGCTGCACCCGCAACCCGGGCGCGAACTACTGCAATGGTCTGGGTTACGGGCTGAAGACCACGGATGTGGCCTCCATCGACCTGGAGCCGCGGACGACGGGTATCTCGCTCGCTTTCGGGCAGACCCGGTCGATATCGCAGCCCACGGCCAAGACGTGCAAGGGCGACTCGGCCAGTGTTTCCGCCTACACGTACGGCACCAACAACAACCAGTTGGTGGACCTTTCGCCCAGCGGCGAGATTTGCGCCGGTACGTGGAACCGGAACTCGGGCGGCGGCATTGCGGACTTCACCACATGCAGAGTGCCTAATCCGCTGCCCACGACCAACGGGCTGCCGTTTGGCACGGCCTACGTGACGGCTGAGGCCAACTCGGTGACCTCGAATCCGGTGCAAGTGTACATACACGCACAGGTAAGTTCCATCTCGCTGGTCGGCCCGCAGACGTGTCTCTCGCAGGGCCAGTTGGCGCAACTGGACGCGCAGGCGTGCTATAGCAACGGCACCGCCCAAATGGAACTGTGCGCTCCCTCGTCGGTGACCAACTATGCCTGCACGGTGCCGAAGGATGCGAACGGACAGCCCGTGTCAATCCCCACCTGCACGGCAGCCATTGGCACATTGAACTATTTGGTCGGCACTTCCTCGGTTGCGGAGATCAACAACGAGACCAATCAGATCACTGCCGAACAGCCGGGCACTACGGTCATTACGTCCTCGGTGGCCGGATCGGGTTCGTCGGCCGGTTACTTCTCGACCTGCCCGCCGAAGTCGATTGCAGTTACGTTGAATGGCTCGAACAGCGGAACCGCAACCCTGGGCGTGGCGCAAAACCTGACTACGAAAGTGATCGACACCAACAATGTCACCATCACCGGCCTTACGCTGGACTACCAGTCGACCGCCCCGGTGAACATCAGCGCCGGCAGCTCGGGAGGCATTACGGCCAATTTTCCCGGCCAGGCTTCGGTTTTTGCGGTCTGCCAACCTCCCTCATGCAATGCGGCGCCAATCAATGTG
>JAATFE010000286.1 GCA_015655365.1 Terriglobales bacterium | reverse complement strand
TTCGATTGAGTCCAGGGCGCATATCCGGTATCGGCAGCGAAACCGTGTCCGCCGTAGGCTCCGTTATTTCCTTGGAAAACAAGGCCAGGCAGCTTATCCCCGCCAAAGCCATTGGCAAAGATATAGCCCATCGGGCATTCCGTAAGAGAGGAGGGAGTATCGGTGCTTCCTGGCGCGGCAAACAGGGCGCAGGCGGAAGACCCGGTAACCGGATTGTCCAGAATCGTGGGCCGTTTGAGCGAGGTGAGGCCAGGCCCTGGCTGCGGCGAAAGCGAAATATGCTCGACCTCATAGCTCGCGGAGAGCAGGTTTGCAAAGCTATGACGAAGGCTTTGGGCGAGGCTCACAACCATGTTCAAGCCGGGGCCATTCAGTTGGTTCTCTACCGTGGGAAAGCTGTTCTGAACCACGCCCCACTGCGGAGCCAGCGTTACCGTATCCCAGGCATCGTGAATATATCGAAAGGAAAGGCGCTGGGTGTCCGTCAGATTATGGTCGATGCGGAACAACTCTTCGCGCCAGTGCGTTGGAGGTGAAACAGAGGCGACATAGCAGTGAAGTAACGGACTCGGATTGGTCGAGTTGCAACCGCTGGACGAGTTGGGCTCGGGAATGAGACCGGAGTTTAGAATCGCCGCGCTTGTATAGTTGATGGACACGGTTCTTCCAATCTCGGGTAGCCCACTCAGGATGCTCCCTTGCGGACAGTCGGGATAATCCGCAGGGTTAAAGGTCGGCTGAGAGCCCGGAACATTTATTGGACAGACATCTGAAAAATCTCCAGATCTTTCAGCCGAGGTGGGGACAGCCTGGTTGTAGTCCACTGGCGTTTTTTCGCGGCGGATCTCCTCGGAGAAGAAGAAATACGTCTTATTCTTCTTGGCGTTGTAGATGCCCGGAATGTAGAACGGACCGCCGATGGTCGCGCCCGCATCGATTCTTCGATAGAGTGGCGTCCGGTAGCGCAGTTTGCCCGTGTAGCCGAGAGGCTCCGGATCGGGCTGGTCAAAGTAGTTCCGGGCATTGAACATTTCGTTGCGGATAAACCCGTACACATTGCCATGAAATCGATCGGTGCCAGATTTCGTGGTCACCAGCACGCTGCCCGATGCGCTCTTGCCATAGAGAGCGCTGTAGTCGGCGGTGAGAACCTTCATCTCCTGAATGGCGTCGATGCTTGGATAGACAATCAGCGGTTCTCCCTGACCACGGCTCGCGTTGATGCTTGTATTCAACACATCGCTGCCGTCCACCTGAAAGGTGTTGTACTCCACACGCCCGCCGTTGACGCTGAACTTGGCGCTGCCGGCGACACCGACCTTGGCCTCGTCCTGGCCGGTCTGATTGCTGACGCCCGGAGCCATCGTGATAAGTTGGGAAAAGTTCCTTCCGTTCAAGGCGTAGCCGGTCACCTCTTCCTGACCCAGTGTCGTCGAAATGGAAGCGGTGTCGGTTTCGACCGCGCTAACACCTGCTCCGGCGCTTACCTGAACGTCCGTTTGCACGCTGCCCAGAGACATCCTTACGTTGAAGACAAAGTTCTGCCCGGCCACAACCGTGATGATGTCGCTCGATTTCCTATCGAATCCTTCGGCCTGCACAACGATCTGGTAACGGCCCGGTGGCAGCGACGCGAGGATGTATGTGCCTGACGCGTCCGTCTTGGTTTCCCGTTGCGCCAGAGTCTCCTGATTGATGACTTGGACGGAAGCGCCGGGTATGGCGCCGCCGTCCGGGTCCGTGACCTCCCCGGAAAAGCGGGCAGTGACGCTCTGCGCGCGAGATGCTCCGTGAACCACCATCGCGACAAGCATTGCCATGAACAAGCAGCGAGAGAAAAATCGAAACATATTCCGCCCTACGTCCTCAGGTTTGTGCGTCCTTTGCATCTCTTCACTTGCTCTCTGCCGTCGGGAGATAGTAGCGGAATGACGTAAACCACATGTTGTCGATTCTCTTGGGCGAATTGGGTATGTTGTTGTTGAGATCCCCGATCCCCTGCCACGCGCGGCGCTCCGTGTAGGAGTATTGAATGCCTTGCTGCAATGTCCCGTGAACACCCTTATAGAAGCGGAACCAATAACCGACGGTGCCTTCCTGAAGATTGCGGGTATCCGCCTGGCATGTTGTCGAGCTGGGTCCATTCGCCAACCCACTTGACGGCAGCGTCTCCGTGTAGCAACCGGAGACAACATTTGTCGGAGCACCGTAGCCGCCGAGGATCGGCTGCCCGAGTGTCGGACCAGCCGTTGTGCTTGTATACCCGGTGTTGTACCAGGCGCGCTTGGCATACTCTCCGCCGTAATAGCCATAGAGATCGAAGCGCGGGCTAGAATGCCATTCCACGGAACCCAAGGCCGAGCCTCCGGTCAGCAACTCAAGAGAACCATCGGGATGCGCCGTGGCATCGGGCAGCGATCCACTGCTGTAACGGCCAATCCCATTGCCGGCCAGAACGTGCGCGCCAATTACCAGGCTCTTGTCAAAGAGCGATACGCGCGCGTTCACGCGCGCGCCGCCGCCTTCGGTCTTCGAGGTAAACGCCCCGAGCGCCGAGATTGTCGAGGGGTGTGCAGAAAGATTGGCACCACCTCCGTTGGGGAACACACGATCACGGAAGAAGCGGCCCACCCCGAATAGTTCGAAGTGTCCCCAGTTGGTTTCATACGCGGCTTTGGCAAGCAGGTCGGGAGCCCAGTTATAGCTATAGTTCGCCGTGGGATTGTAGAGACCGCCGGCGTTGCCGGTCTGCTGGTAAGCGATGGTAGGCAGGTTGTGACCACCGATATTGAGCGTCTGCGCCTCCTCTACGGCGCCTCCGACCCAGAATCTCCGTCCGATCTGCTTCACCGCGCGGAATCCATATTGCCGCTCCCATGTGAAGCCCACGTTGTACTGAGCGTCGATGGTCAAGGGAATCGCTTCAGAGAGGTTCGTCAAGCCGTGCTGGTACTCCGTGGCAAGGGACCACATCTGGCCGCCCGTAATCGTCCAGCCGCTGTTCAGGGCTGCCTGCGCCCACGCCTGGCGAAGGCGCATGGTGTAGCTGTTACTCTGGTTGTCG
>JAATFE010000023.1 GCA_015655365.1 Terriglobales bacterium | reverse complement strand
CGTCACCACCATCGTCCCCGTCGAGCCAAAAAAGCTGATCCGCTCGTCGCCGTCGTTGTTGTTCTGGTTGCAGTGCACATGCACCTGCATTCCCGGATAGTCGTACACCGTCTCCAGCAGGTCGGGGAACTCGCGCCCGTCATTGTAGACGTAGAGCCCGCCGCTCGAATAAGCCCGGCTGGCCACGGTGTTCATTCCGGTAATCGCCTGGATGCCCGACAGCATGTGCACAAACAGGTCGCCGCCCAGCCCCGAGCCGTAGTCGGTAAAACAGCGCCAGCGGAAGAACCGCACCGGGTCGAACGGCCGCGCCGGCGCGTCCTTCAAAAACGCCTCCCAGTCCACGTTCTTCTCGCTCGCATCGGCCGGAACCGGATACACCCATGCCCCGCCCGGCGAGTTGCGGTTCCACTGCGCGTCAATCGAGTGCACCTCACCCAGCCGTCCCGACTGGTAAATCTCCCTTGCCTTGGCGTAGAGAATCGAACTTACCCGCTGGCTGCCGGCCTGAAAGATGCGCTTGTTGGCCTCCACCGCCTCCACCATGGCCAGCCCGTCGGCCACCTTGTGCGACATCGGCTTCTCGCAATACACGTCCTTGCCCGCCGCGATGGCGTCCAGCGTCACCCGCCGGTGCAAATGGTCGGAGGTGGCCACAAACACCGCGTCCACGTCCTTGCGGTCCAGCAGTGTGCGGTAGTCGCGGGTGGTCGCAATCTCCCCGCCCCACGCCTCTTGCGCCCGCTTGTGCCGCTCGTCGTAGAGGTCCGCCGCGCCCACGCAAACCCCTGTCGGCACCTGCCGCGCCGCGTTCAGCAGGTCGCAGCCGCGGATCCCGGTTCCCACAATCGCAAAGCGAATCCGGCGTCCCGTCGCGCTTTCAGCCGCCATCGCCACCGGCGTCAGCAGCGTCGATTTCGTCACCGCTCCTGCCGCCACCGCGCCCGCGCCCAGGCGCACAAACTCCCGCCGCGTCATAGAAAATCGTTTCACTTGGGACTCCCCCTGCGCCGAAATTCTCGCTCCTCGTCCCGTACTGTGTCCAGAACTTAGCCATTCCCGGTTTCCGCATCGCTTCAGCCATGGACTTTCTCGTGCATTTTTCCCGCGGAAAGACCGCGCAAAACCTTCTGAGATTCCAATCTCTGCCGAGCACATTACTCCGGTAACCACTTGTTGCAAAAAGGTTTGAACGAATATCCGATGCCCGTCGATACAGAAGTTGAAACAGATTCCCTCCTTGAATCGGATTGGAGAGTTATGCAGATCAGCGACATTGCCAAAATCGCGTCTACACCGGAGTGGGCCCCGCCACAGTCCACCCCCAAATCCACACTGGCTACCTCGTCCCCCGCTGCGACGCCCGCTACATCGGCATCTACCGCCGTCGCGGTGACGCCTGTCCAGAACGCCTCTTCTTCGGCCGAAGTTCAGAACTCGCCAAGCCTTGTCCAAGTCACCAGGCTAGCCGGGTCCTTTTCTTCAACTGTGTCGGGAAAAAACTACTCGGAAAGCGTGGAAGAGTCCGGCGGGGTCTACATTGCTTCCGTCCCAGCCCCGCCCGGGCTCTCCGCGAGCGGCGGCAGCGTCGAGTCGGCCCAGCACAATCTCGATATCAAGTTGGACGCGCTCGCCTGACACCGCCCGGTGCAGGCCGCGCCGCTATAGTGGAAAGCCCGCAGCCGGCTTCCCCGCTCCGTCCACCGAAGCAGCCGGTTTAGGTGCAGGCGCCCCGCGCAGCGGCATCGGCGCGGGCGCCTGGTGCATGGTCACAATAATCGCCCCCTCCGGCTTCGTTCCCGCGCACCGGTAAGAGTGCGGCGTGTTCGCGTCGAAATACACCGCGTCCCCCACTCCCAGCGTGCACGTCTGGTCGCCGTGGCGCAGTTCCAGCTCGCCGTCCAGCACATACAAAAACTCCGACCCCTGGTGCAGATGCGCTTTGGGCTCCATCTCCTTGGTCACCGGCACAAACTCCGCATAATAAGGGTCCATATCCCGGTCCGGCACCATGTAGCCCAGGCTCTCGAAGAAGTAGCTTGGCACGTCCACCCCGGTCTGCGGCAGCCGCACCCGCTCCTTGCGCCGGTGAAT
The DNA here is from genome assembly GCA_015655365.1 of Terriglobales bacterium. Classification (GTDB taxonomy): domain Bacteria; phylum Acidobacteriota; class Terriglobia; order Terriglobales; family Acidobacteriaceae; genus Telmatobacter. The sequence goes on along the minus strand of JAATFE010000023.1, from coordinate 1,550 downwards.
CCGAAACAGCGCCACCGGTTCCGTCTCGAAAAAATACGACAGGTCCTTCGAAAACACCATCGCAATCCGCGCCAAGTTGCGCAGCGTCGGAACCACCCGCCCCGTCTCCAGTTGCGACAAAAAGCTCGCCGACAGCCCCGTGTGCTTGCCCAGCTCCACCAGCCCCATCGACTTCTTCAGCCGCAGCCGCCGGATTCGCTCCCCAATGCGCTTTTCCTCAATGAACCGCTCGGTGGTTTCTCCGTCGACCTGGGACTTTTGCGTCTCGTCGTTCTTCACCCCCGCAATCTCATTCATCGATCCCTCCCGGCTGCTTGCACATAGGATGCAACGCCCGCGAAATTGTTGTCCAGATCAAAATCAATTCTCGCCCTGCAAAACCATTCCCGGCCGCCTCCAACCTGGCCTTTACCCAAGCAAAACCCTGTTCATCCTGCCAATACCCCATCCCCGCCTCCCCCGCGTTATCCTAGAGAGTCCGGCCGGGCACCTTCCGGCCCGCAAAGGAAATCTATGCCCGAAGACTCAATCGTCCCAGCCACAACCCCAACGCCAGCCGCACCGCAGGTGCCGCCAGCCCCACCGCAGGTGGTGGTGGCCACTATTGCTACCCTCGGCCAGCATGAAGGCCAGTCCATCCTCCTCCGCGGATGGCTCTACAACCTCCGCGAAAGCGGCAAGCTCCTCTTCCCCATCTTTCGCGATGGCACCGGCACCATCCAGGGCGTCGCTCACGTCAAAAGCGTCTCCCCCGCCGTCTTCGAGACCCTCAAGGGCCTGACGCAGGAGTCCAGCGTCGTCGTCACCGGCAAGGTCCGCGCGGATGCGCGCGCCAAGGGCGGCTTCGAGCTCGACGTCGAAGACATTGAAGTCGTTCAGCGCGTTCCCGAGTCCGATCCCTACCCCATCACCCTCAAGGAGCACGGCGTCGAGTTCCTCATGGAGCATCGCCACCTCTGGCTCCGCTCCCCGCGCCAAACCGCCATCCTCCGTATCCGCGCGGAAATCATGCGCGCCGCCGCCGAGTTCCTCGATCAGGACGGCTTCATCCGCACCGATCCGCCCATCCTCACCCCGGCCGCCTGCGAAGGCACCTCGACCCTCTTCCCGGTCGACTACTTCGGCGACCCCGCGTACCTCACCCAGTCCGGCCAGCTTTACGTCGAGGCAACCGCCCTCGCCGTGGGCAGGGCCTACAGCTTCGGCCCCACTTTCCGTGCCGAGAAGTCCAAGACCCGCCGCCACCTCACCGAGTTCTGGATGATCGAGCCGGAAGCCGCTTTCATGGACCTTGACGGCCTGCTCGCACTGGAAGAGAGGTTCATCTCCCACATCGTCCAGAGCGTGCTCAAAAACCGCGCCCCCGAGCTGCTCGTAATCGGCCGCGACCTCACCAAGTTCCAGAACATCGTCCCGCCCTTTCCGCGCCTCAGCTACGACGACGCGGCGGCCATGCTCAACGAAGCCCACAAGAAAGGCGAGTTGGAGCTGCCCTTCGAGTACGGCAACGACTTCGGCTCTCCCGACGAAACCTGGCTCTGCTCGCAGTT
>JAATFE010000449.1 GCA_015655365.1 Terriglobales bacterium | reverse complement strand
TCGCTATGGCCAGGGCGCGTGGGCTCCATCGATTCGCTATCATGACGGAATCTTCTTTGTGTATTTTCCGACCCCGCGGGAAGGGATATTTATGAGCATTGCATCTTCTGCTGAGGGACCTTGGTCAACGCCAGTTGCAGTTATTGCGCAGCGCGGGCTCGAGGATCCGTGTCCCTTCTGGGATGACGACGGCACGGCCTATCTTATCCGTTCACAGACGGGGGCAGGCCCGCTCTTTCTGCATAAAATGAGCTCCGACGGAAGACATGTATTGGACGATGGAAAGGTTATTGTGCAGAATCGTCAGGCACTTCCAACGCTAGAGGGGCCAAAGCTCTATAAGCGAAATAGATACTATTATATTTTTGCTCCCTATGGTGGTGTTGGCACTGGCTCGCAGGCAGTACTTCGCTCAAAGAATATCTACGGCCCCTATGAGTACCGCACGGTTCTAGCCCAGGGCGTGACATCAGTCAATGGGCCCCATCAAGGGGGTTACGTCGAAACTCCGACAGGGGAAGGATGGTTTGTCCATTTTCATTCGCAAGGAGCGTACGGACGGATCGACTATCTGGAGCCGGTCAAATGGGTCGGCGATTGGCCAATCATTGGCAAGGCTGCTGATGGCGGCACCACAGGGGAACCAGTTCCGACATGGAAGAGGCCAGCGGTGAGCGACAACTTCCCCATTGAGAAGACCCAAACGTCGGATGAATTCAATGACAGGCAACTCGGCCTTCAGTGGGAGTGGAACCACAATCCAGATGACGCAAACTGGTCACTGACCGCGCGGCGCGGCTTTCTTCGTCTAAAAGCCATGCCGGCGAGCGACCTGCTTCATGCGCGCAATACTCTAACGGAGATGATGCAGGACCCAATCTTCAATCTGACGGCACGCATCGACACGACGAAAATGATGAATGGCCAACATGCGGGCCTGGCTATGTTTTCTAACAAACCCAGCGGAATTAGCATTGTCGAAAATGAAGGAACACGTAGGCTGCAATTCTTCGCTCAGACAGGAGAGATAGACGGCCCTGCGCTGGAGAAAGCGGTGGTTCAACTGCGCGTACATGTTGAGGAAGAAACAGCAACTTATTTCTATAGCGTCGATGATGGACGATCATTTCGGCAAATAGGTCAATCATGTCCTATCTACTTTAGCTGGTGGAAGGCGGCACGGCCGGCGCTTTTCAACTTTAACACGAACGTCGGCCTCAACACTTTCGGGCTGGTCGATGTCGACTGGGTCCATTACCGGCCCTTGAAGGACCATCTAGCGGCTAGGCTACATTGAATGCCAACAACACATGCAGCAATCATTAAGGGGCGCCTATGTCCACAATTGTGAAAACGATGCACGCAGTACTTGTTTTGGCGGTGCTCATTTGGAGCGCTCGATTGGCAGCGCAGTCGGGGAATGCTTCTGGAACGACTCTCGAAGAGCAATTCAAATCCCCGCCCGATTCGGCAAAGCCGCGCGTCTGGTGGCATTGGGTCAACGGCAATGTTACGCAAGCTGGCATCACTGCCGATCTCGAATGGATGCAGCGCACGGGGATCGGTGGCATGCAGATGTTCGACGGCGACCTCGGCGTATCGACGTTTGTAGACAAGCCTCTGATCTGGATGACGCCAGAATGGAAATCGGCTCTGCGCCACGCGGCTTCTGAGGCGAACCGCTTGCATCTCGAGATGGGTATTGCGGCATCCGGTGGCTGGAGTGAGAGCGGAGGACCGTGGGTTAAGCCGTCAGAGGGAATGAAGAAGTACGTTTGGAGCGAGACGACAGTTCGCGGCCCGATGCAATTTAAGGGGATACTTGCGCATCCGCCAGAGATGGACAGCAAGTTTCAGAATCTGAGACCTGCACAGGATTTCAAGCTCCAAGAAGCCATGGACATGCCGGGTACGCGGCAGAAGCTCATGCGAGGACCTGATCCGATTTACCCGCCGTTTTATGCGGATGCGGCGGTCGTCGCCTACAGAACCCCCTCGACAGAAACTCCCATGGCCAGTCTACATCCAACGATCACTTCAAGCGCGGGAGCAATCGACGGATCACTCTTGATGGATGGAAGCTATGACAAACTCGTAACACTGCTCATTGCGCCTGGCGCGGACAGTGGATGGATCGAATTCGAGTTTGCCAAGCCGTATGCGGTCCAGGCCTTTTCGATTGCAGGAGCGGCGGTCAGCAAATTCGGTCCCCGCGGTCTGCCCTCAGGCGAGGTGCAGGCAAGCGACGATGGATTAACGTGGAGGCGTTTGCTGACCCTACCCGGTGGTGATGAGCCTAACTCCATAGCGTTCACCATTCGCACCTATTCCATTTCTCCGGTCGTAGCGCGCTTCTACCGCGTGGTGCTTAAACCTGCGGCAATAAATCCTTCGCTGGTGGCGAAAGGCTTTTCCCCTCAGCACCAAGTGCAGCTTGCCGAAATTGAGCTCTATTCGACACCTCGTGTTGATCGATGGGAGGATAAGGCCGCATTCGGTGTTTTGACAAACGGACGCGATACTGCGACTCCCGAAGCAAGTGCTCCGGACCTAATTTTAAAGACAGATGTTGTGGACCTTACATCGAGAATGCGTCCAGACGGGACACTGGATTGGGCTGTGCCCGCAGGCAATTGGACCATTTTGCGACTGGGATATTCTTTGACCGGAGAGATGAACCATCCGGCAATGACCGCGGCGACAGGCCTTGAGGTCGACAAACTGAGCCGCGAAAATGTGGCTTCATATTTCGAGCAGTACGCGAAGACCATATCGCAGATTACAAGCCCATACTTTGGCAAGAGTTTAAGGAACTTTGTGATGGACAGTTGGGAGGCAGGCGAGGAAAATTGGACAGGGTCGATGATAAGCGAGTTTCGTACGCGCCGCGGCTATGACATGACACCCTACCTGCCAGTGCTTATTGGTCGCGTTGTTGAGAGCGCTGCGGCAAGCGATGCTTTTCTTTGGGACTTCCGGCGTACTCTCGCCGACATGCTCGCGGAAAATTACTATGGGGTGGCTAGGACCTACCTTGAACGACTCGGCATTGATCTTTATGCAGAAGCGATGGGAACTGGCTTACCGACAACCGGCGACGCTCTCCTCAATAAAGGCAATGTCAGCGTTCCGATGGGCGAGTTCTGGGTGCCACCTCCTGGCAGAGCGGAGAGCTACGGCAGCGATGTGAAAGAGGCAAGCTCGGCGGCGCATATTTATGGTAAGACTTATGTGGCCACTGAGTCTTTCACTACGAATGCGGGGATAAGTCCGTGGGGAGAGCCACCTTTCTATTTGAAACCCATCGCGGATGAAAACTTTGCGCGCGGAGTGAACCGCTTGTTTACGCACACATCTGTCCAGCAGCCATTTGTTGACGAGAGGCACAAGCCGGGAATGACGCTTGGCCATTGGGGGCAGAATTATGGACGCAATATAACATGGGCTGATCAAGCCATTGCGTGGAACATATATCTTGCTCGCTGCTCCTATCTGCTACAACAGGGAAGGTACATTGCAGACGTAGCCTACTTCTATGGTGAAGGTGCTCCGGATACGGTTCCGCCTCTCAGCTTCGCAAAGCCTTCCCTTCCAAAAAGTTATAGCTACGATTTTGTCAACGCTGATGTGCTGCTGCGCCAAGCGAGTGCACGGGCTGGGAAGCTTCATCTTGCCAGTGGCATGGAATATAGTCTGCTGGTTATTCCGGACGACATTCATCAACTTTCGATGCCGCTGCTGGAAAAACTTCACGAGTTAGTGGAGGATGGGGTTACGCTCATCTCTCCCAGACCAATCGGATCTCCGAGTCTGGAAAAGGAGGATGCCTCCAGCCGCGCGTATCAGGTCCTGGCGAACGATCTATGGGGAGCGGAGGCGAAGGGGGGCGGACTGCATGCCTATGGGAAGGGTAGCGTATATACGGGAAAGCAAATCGATGAGGTTCTCGGCGCCGAGAGAGTCATTCCGGATTTTGAGTACAGCGCCCCAACTCATGTCGGTCCGGATGTGAACTATGCTCTTCCTCGTGGTAGCACGGACGCTGATCTGGTCTATATCCATCGCGAAGTGGCTGGTACGGACATATATTTTGTTTCCACGCAGAAGCCGCACGCGTTCGATACAAAAGCAACATTTCGTGTGGCAGGAGTGACGCCAGAGCTGTGGCATCCTGATACAGGAGAAATGGAACCTGCAAGCTACCGTATTGGAAATGGTCGCACAGTTGTTTTACTGCACATGGAGCCGGAGGCGTCGGTGTTTGTTGTGTTCCGCAAGCCAACTCGCATTACGTCGTACACTGCGCCGCAGGTTACCACACATGAACTTACAACTCTGGACGGAGGATGGCAATTGCGTTTTCCGGACAATTGGGGTGCGCCATCACACGTTGAACTCAACCAGCTTCTCTCCTGGTCGCAATCCCCTGACCCAGGCGTGAGGTACTTCTCTGGCACCGCAACTTACGCAAAGCAAGTAAACATTCCGGGAAACTGGTTCAAGCCGAGTGCCCATCTGCTTATCGATCTGGGGATGGTCAGGGAGATTGCCCAAGTAACAATCAATGGCGTGCAGGTGGACGAGATTCTCTGGAAGCCTCCGTTCATGGTCGATGTTACGCGCCTGCTCAAGCCCGGCTTTAATCGGATCGAGGTGATGGTAACCAATCTCTGGCCGAACCGGATGATTGGCGATCTTCAGCCAGGAGTCACAAAGACTTTTACGTTTACCGATTTCCGTGCTTTTACAAGCGATTCTCCCCTAATGGAGTCCGGATTACTTGGTCCTGTGAAGATACTGGAGCAGAATGAGAGCGTGTCCTCAATCTCCTCATCAGCAACAACTCCAGCGCCCTGAATTTTTGGTAGTTCGAGACGACTTATGTCGTATAACTCGCATCGATACGTATTACGGAGCCCACGTGCAATTGCCCGATGCTTATCGTGTACCTGAAGAGAGGAAAATGCGCATCCGGTCATTCCCGAAGGTATTGTTGTCCGCGATGGCGTGTCTTGCGTTTTTTCAACCGCTCTCCGCGTGTTCGGCACAGGTCTCATTTTCCGCGCAAGTAGTAGCGCCCGTGGAGTTGACGGCCGCACAGGATCATCAGCGGATTATGGACCTACTTCACCTCACAACTCTTCGGCCTGGCGCTAGTCAGGATCTTGAGTCGCCCTATGCCACAAATTACGACGAAGCTAAGGCGAATCCCTATCCGAATCTTCCTGACCCGCTGGTTCTGAAGAACGGAAAACGGGTCACGACGGCGAAGGCATGGTGGACAAAACGACGCCCTCAGATCATTGAGGCGTTTGACAGTGAGGTCTACGGTCGCGTTCCCTGGAAGGCTCCGAGGATTAACTGGGAGGTCGTGAGGGTCATACATGAGTTGAATGGGGATGTCCCGGTGATTACGAAGATCTTAGTTGGTCATGTCGATAACTCAGCATATCCGCAAATTAAGGTCGATATGGAGCTAAAACTCAGTACTCCCGCGAACGCGCTGAGTCCGGTACCTATCGTCTTGGAATACACCTTCGGTACATTTCCTGTCCGGTCGGGCGCACCAACCCGTCCGGCGTCTGCTGTTCCAATCGGGCCTACATGGCAACAACTGACGCTTGCAAAGGGATGGGGCTATGCGTCTTTCATTCCCACTTCGGTGCAGCCCGATAATGGCGCCGGCCTCACTCGCGGTATCATCGGGTTGGTCAACCACGGCCAGCCGCGAAAGCTGGATGACTGGGGGGCACTGCGCGCGTGGGCTTGGGGCGGGAGTCGCGTCCTTGACTACTTTGAGACGGACAAAAATGTGGATGCGAAACATGTGGGTCTTGCCGGCCATTCGCGTTATGGAAAGGCGGCGCTCGTCACCATGGCTTATGACCAGCGCTTCGCTATTGCATTCGTTAGCTCTTCCGGCGAGGGAGGAGCCAAACTTAGCCGCCGCCACTTTGGTGAGCAACTCGAAAATATTGCAGGACCCGGTGAGTACCATTGGATGGCGGGAAATTTTCTGAAGTACGCAGCGACGCTTACGGCAAACGACCTGCCTGTGGATTCGCATGAATTAATTGCTTTGTGTGCGCCTCGCCCAGCGTTTATAGGTGGTGGAGCGACGCTTGGTACGTCTCTTATCGGAGATAGTTGGGCGGATGTTCCAGGTTCTTTTAAAGGAGCTGCTGCCGCCGGACCGGTCTATCGCCTGCTCGGTAAGAATGACTTAGGTACGGCTACGATACCTCCGCCAGAAACATCGCTGATTGACGGTGACATAGCGTTTCGCCAGCATTCGGGCGGTCACACTCCAGCACCGAACTGGCCTAGCTTCCTGGCATTTGCGAGCCATTATTTCAGGGAGGCCAAGTTATTGTCTACGGTGCCTTCATCTAGGACTGATTTGCCTCGGCCGGACACAGAGTAAGTGTGTGGCTCGCCAGTATATCTCATGAACGGCAGAAAGAAGATTGTAACAACACTAACCGCCGTTTGAAGAACGCAACAATTCACAACGCGGTGGAACCGGCTTATGTCGATCCGCCTACGATTGCGAGTGCGCCGACGGTGAGCGCTGTCGAGGGTGGCAAATTGAGTGTGGCTTATGCACTGAAGCTCAACGGACGCGAGGACCAGTCGCTCATCTCGTGGTATCAGTGCGTCGATGCGGCTTGCGCGACCCGGCGCAAGACAGCGGTGAGCCGCAACGATGTTCCGCTACGTCAGTACACGCTGACCGCGGGCGATGTGGGCAAATACATTGAAGCGGCGATTGAGCCGAAAACGAATATCAGCGAGCCAGGACCCGCAGTGATGGCAATTACCGCAAGGCCGGTAACGGCAGAGGCGTTGACGGCGAAGATGTTGTCTCCCGAATTCCGCAACTTTGTGGAGACAGAGAACGCCACTTATGCGAGCGGCATGTGGACGGTGCTGGGCGCGTGGACCGTGTCGACAGGCGAAAACCTGGTACATGGCTACGGGCTGCGCGTCAGTTCGCAGGGCTCGGCCTTGCTCTATCAAAATGATGCGAAGACCGATGCGATGCAGGTCAAGGTGGTGCTGACTCCGGAAAAGACGCAAGGACAGGGGTTTGGCATTGCGGGCGTGCCGGACGACAGTGCAGGCGAACGCAATCAGAAGGCGGACATTTACATCAAATATGATCCTCAGACGAAGAACGGGTATTCGCTGCGCTTCTGGAGAACAATTCAGTCGGCGGAGAAGTGTATGTTCCAGCTATATCAAGTGGTGGACGGAGTCGGGCATCCGGTGAGCGATGAGCAGCAATTGACTGGTGTGTTCAAGCCGAACACTACGATCATTCTTGCCTATGCGAATGGGGTACTGACGGCGAAAGGCTCGAACACGAAGGACGCCGCAACGTTGTCGCTGAGTGCGAAAGTGACGCCGAACCCGTTTGGCGGTACGGGCGTGAAGTGGACGGGATCTGTACCGTTTGGTAACAGTGTAGTCGTGAGTCTATTCAAGATCACATATTATTGATTCGGCATCAAAGGATTGCGATCAGGAACCTACAATGTTGTGAGGGGCAGAGATGGGCGAGTATCGGACAAGCGGGCACGCGATATGGAACATCAAGTACCATCTGATCGTGGATCACGAAGTATCGGTACCCTATTGCGTGGGGAAGTAGCGGAGCGCGCCCGCGACGTGATTCGGCAGATATGCCAAGCGCACGAGGTGACGATCGTGCGCGGGTCGGTGTTACCGGATCACATTCACCTGTTGGTGTCAGCACCACCTCTGTTGTCACCGGCGAAACTTGTGTAGTACGTGAAAGGGAAGTCAAGCCGTCAGTCGCAGGAAGGCTTTCCTTATCTGCGCAAGAGATATTGGGGCCAGCACATGTGGGTGCGTGGTTAGGGTAAAGACGGGCCGCGACGATGCAGGTCGCTGCGGTCCGGTTCGATACTTGTCTGGCGCCCGCGTCCTGCATCGAGATGAGCACAAATGCACACGATCAAGGAATTTACGAATTTGTCGCCATGACAAACGTCTTACATCGGTCCCACTTCTACGCGCGGCCGGAGCATCGCAAGACGAGAGCATGCTTCGTCATGAGTCGCAGCCAACAGACCGGCGACTCCGAACCCCTCGACGCAGAAAGACGCCGATATCACTCCAGCGAGCAAAGCCTCGATCACGTCGACCTCTCTCGTAAAGGCTGCCAGCGCCCCGCCACAGAACGCATCCCCGGCCCCCGTCGCACTGACAAGGTGCGCAGGTGCGGCAGGAACCCGGACCCATTCGCTCGCGCCCGCAGCATGAGCAATCACACCTTCCGTTCCGCACTTGATCGCGATGAGGCGCACATCCGGCGCGACAGAACGCAGGCGACGCAGGTTCTCGAGTGTTTCGGCTCCCCCTAAGAGAGTACGCACGTCCTGAAGACTTGGCAGAAAAAGATCGGTTTCACCGAGCAGTTTGGTGATCGCATTCACGTCCACGCTACCGGCAAGGTCGTGGTCATCGAGATCGAGAGAGATCGTGAGCGTCCCGTCTTTGCGAAGCCTTCTTGTCAGTTCTACGGCAATGTTGTAAGGCAAAGGCGCAATGTGCGCTGCCGTCTGATAGCCGGACGAGGCGTCTTCCGGTCTTGGGCTAAACTCGCTCCAATTCCTCATTGCGCTACGGGAGAGAAAGTGACGCGTGCCATCTTCCTCATACAGTCCCCAATTCCGTAGGGTGCGCGCCACACGCGGGCAACGGGAGAGGTCAAAGCGCCCGGCCAGTAATGTCATGGGATAATCGACTCCGAGCGGAGCGACCACGCTTACATCTTCTACCCAGAGCGATGCTCCAAAGGCTGCATAGATTGCACTGCCGCCCGGAACAGCCCAACGCGTTGAGCCGTCGGGAAAGACGAGATCGTCAATCGTAAAATTACCGAAGACGGCGAGAGAAGGCGTCATGGTCTCGCCCCAGGACGTTCCAGTGTAAACTCCATCAAGGAAGAATTGTGGTAGATCGTACTATACAAACCGGGTAGGCGTTTGGCATCGAACTGGATCTCCCGCATGAACAAAAGAGGAAAGCCAATCTTGACATGCAAAAGTTCGGCATGTTTCCTATTGGACGAAACCGCAGTTATGGATGCGTGACTTGTAACCATTTGCTGATAAAGCTTCGTCGCCATAAACCGATAGATTGATTCTCCATCAAATGTCTTGATCAGCGGCAACTTCCATTCAGCGTCGACCAGCGAGATATAGTCGTAAGCCACAGCAAGGGGCCGCGTGTCGATAAGCCTACGGCGGGTGATTTCCGCGACAGGCGAAGCTGGAGTAACATTTAACGCAATCGCGACCTCGCGACTGGCTGCGATGCGGCGAATCCTGATGCCATCAACTCGCGCTTCGTTGCCTCTCTCTCGAATCAGAGTGGAGAGCGAATGCATGCTTTCCAGCCGGCTGCTCAGGTGCCCATAGTTCTCCCCTACAAAGGTGCCTACGCCGTGACGAATCGTGAGCAGCCCTTCCCGCGTCAGCATGCGAGTAGCTTCACGAAGAGTCGCCCTGCTGACGCCGAGCTCGCGCGCAAACTCCACTTCACCGCGGAGCTGGACACCACAAGCCAACTGGCCCGATTGAACCTGAGAACGAATGGCGTTGGCAACCCGCGTTACGAGGTTTTCGCGTGCCTCCCCTCGCCATATCCGATCTGAAATCTCCTCTGAAGTGTGCCCATCCATACCTGTCGCGCTCATGATGCTCCAATTACAAGTTTTAAAAAGTATACTCTTCCACTTGACCGGATATCAGAGGTCTGACGTCTGACATTTTAACCATGCATTCATCTTCCTTTTCCGCTCCTTTCATTCGAGCAAACTATCTTCTCATTCATGGACGGCGCGGAGCACGACGATTCACCCCCGCCCCTTTCTTCAATTTGGCTCCTGCGGTTTCCCAGTTACTGTGCCCCGAAGTCGCGGCCAAGTGGCTCTTCCATATACGGAACGGCCGCCTCGCCCGAGTTCGAAAACATCTAGATCAACTGCGAAGCTGCGCTAAACAAAATTACGGCGCGATCCAGACTGCAGGCGCAGATGCGTATCGAAGATTTACAAGCTCTAATCACGGAAAGCTACACGTGTTCCTTCCGAGCTCCGCTCCGGACTAGGAGTGCTCTTCGGACACGCGCCCAACTTTGCCAGCATCCTGCGCGCAACCGGCGGTGCAGATTCAATCGCGCCGACGGCTCGCCTTGCCTCTACGTAATCCAACCCAACACAGTCCGGTACAAAGTAAGAAAGGCCAGAATGCAACGAAGTCGCAGCACTTTGTCGATCTTTGGTTTATTGCTCTCTCTGATTTTATTCGCTAGCGCGATGGTTCACGCCCAGACCGCCGTCGACGGCGCCATCGGAGGAACCGTTCAGGACTCAACCGGAAAAGCCATCGCTGGGGCCTCCGTCGCAATGCGCAATAAAGCTACCAACGCGGAAGAAACAGTCATTACTGATCAGGCCGGTGTCTATCGTGCCATCCATCTTCAGCCCGGTCATTACACCGTGACAGTGAAGGCCCCTGATTTCGGCGTATTCACGTCAAATGACGTCACCGTTGAAGTCGGATTGCTGACTTCGCTGCAGCCAGTGTTGAATGTGGGCTCTACTTCGCAGTCGGTCGAGGTTTCCGGTGAGATGCCTGTCATGAACACCATCGGGCCGGATTTCAACCAGGTTATCTCGCAGAAGGAACTCGATGAGCTTCCGACGGTCAGCTACCGCTATTCCGCTTACGCCCTGCAGGTTCCAGGCGTTGTGGAGAGCGGGGGATTTGGTTTATTCAGCGTCCGCGGCCAAAGCACTTTGGCCAACAATGTTACCGTTGATGGCGCCGACGACAATCAGGCGTTCTTCCCCGACGAGCGCGGGCGAACAACCGTTAACTTCACTATTCCAAGAACGTCGATTGAACAATTCCAGATCAACGTCTCCAATTACAGCACAGAGTATGGTCGCGCCGCAGGCGGCGTTATCAACGCTATCACCAAGAGCGGCACCAATCGTTTTCACGGTGAAGGATATTACTTTGACCGCGATTCGGCTCTGGCCGCACAAAACGATTTTACGAGTAAAGCCGAACAACTAACACCGGGCTCCCCCGTCTTCAGCACCGTGCAGTTCAAGCCTACCGATCTCAAGCATGAAATGGGCTTCGGAGTTGGCGGACCTATCCTGCGCGACAAATTGTTCTTCTACTTATCGTTCGATGACTACTACCACTATTTCCCTCTGACGCTGGTTGCGTCTAATCCAAATCTGTTCTTTGCCGAACCGTCCGCATCGCTTCCTGGGAAGACCACCTGCTCCACAATTTCGTCTTCGTCGACCAGTCCAAATTACGACCCTAACTACACGGCTGACAGCGGCGCCTGCACAGTGCAGACAAACTTGAAGCTGCCCACTTATTCAGCAGGCGTCGCCGATTTCGACGCGGGGCTCGCCGGTCTAGCTTCTATCCTTGGTACGGCGCCGCGCCATTTGGCCCAGTCGCTCTTTTTCCCCAAGGTGGATTGGCAGATTAATGCCAGAAACCGGCTCAGTGCCGAAGTGAACAGGCTGCGGGCCACTTCACCGGGCGGCCAGCAGACCAACGCTACCGCGAGCTATGGCTTAGAGAGCGTTGGCAACATCTATGTCCGCGATACCTGGGGGATCGCCAAGCTGGATAGCATCGTCACCTCAAATCTCAGCAACGAGGTTCGCTATCAGTATGGCCGCGATTTCAACTTCGCCTATAACGAGACACCGACTTCATATGAAGAATCTACGCTCCTGAACACGCCCGGCGGATATTCCAATCCAAACGGCATCCCGCCCGCAGTAGCCGTCACCAACGGCTTCACTATGGGAACCGCCACGTTTCTCAACCGCCCCGCTTATCCCGATGAGCGTCGCTGGCAGGCTACCGATACTGCAAACTGGCAGCGCGGCAACCACTCGGTCAAGTTCGGCGTCGACTATATCCACACTTACGATCTGGCACTGAACCTGACTTCGGTCTTCGGCTCGTATTCGTATTCGACCGTTGCCAGCTATGTATCCGATTACTATCTGTCGCAAAGCGCATCGACCGCTGCTGCAGCTAACCATTACAACACTTACTCACAGGGATTCGGTCCCCTGGGCTTTCAGTTTTCCACCGGAGATTATGCCGGATTCATCCAGGACGACTGGAAGATCCTGCCGCGCCTCAGTATCACCTACGGGCTCCGCTACGAATACGAGCAGTTGCCATCTCCTCAGCTGCCCAATCCTCTTATTGCGCAGACAGAGACTCTTCCTAGCAATAAGAACAACATTGCTCCGCGCGTCGGCTTCTCCTACGGGCTCACCGGCGACGGAAAAACCGTTCTTCGTGGTGGCTGGGGCATCTTCAACAGCCGTCTCGAAAACTCGACCATTTATAATGCCATCATTAACACCGGGGCAAGCGGCAGCCAGAATATAGCGTCGGGCATCAAACCGACAAATCCCGGAGCGCCGGCGTTCCCCAAGATCCTGAATGCCCCCATTGGCCAGGCCGCGATTCCAGCAGTCGTCTACTTCGATCCGAATTTCAAATTGCCGCAGGTTGAAGAGTTCGACCTGGCCGTACAACGGGATATAGGCTGGCACACAGTCCTCGGCGCGAGCTATATCGGCTCACTCGGCCGCAGGTTGCCAGATTTCGTCGATCAAAACCTGCCAGCGCCGACCTCCATCACCTATGTCGTGAACAACAACAACATCACCAACGCGCCTCTGCCAAACCAAGCGACTTATACGCTTCCATTCTATGGTTCGCTGAGCACCCAAACTAACAACGGTCGTCCTAACGCGCAATTTACCTCGATGACCGACATCTTCAGCGGTGTCAACTCGAACTACAATGCCTTCGTTGTTCAGGCTAACCACAGCGCTAGCCGCGACTTGACCTTTCAGGCCAGCTACACCTGGTCGCACGCCCTAGACTACGGTGTAAATGACACCACCTTTACAAGCACGAACGCCTTGTTAGATCCTCACAATCTTCGGGCGGAGTATGGCAATTCTAGCCATAATGTGCCCAACCGGGTTATTGCCACGGCAATCGCAACCAGCCCATGGCGCGCTCGTGGGTTATTGGGATACCTGACCAATGATTATTCTCTCGCTCCCAGCTTCTCCTGGCAAAGCGGAGCTCCTTACTCGGCAGGCATATCGGG
>JAATFE010000366.1 GCA_015655365.1 Terriglobales bacterium | reverse complement strand
CCGTCGTGGTTGGAGTCGTAGTAATACTGCATCAGCCGCTTGCGCACCTCACCGGCCGTGATGCGCACCACCGGATCGGCGTTGGCGTCATAACTGGGCGACCGGCCGAAAACCTCGATCCCGATGCTCCGTTCCTTCAGTTCTGCGCCGTTTCCCTTCAGCGTTTCCTCGACGGCATAGGCCAGCAGAACCGGATAGCGCTTGCTGTTGCAAAAAAGTGGATGAGTCAGCAGCCGCTGTAGTTGCTCGCGAATGGCAGCGGCATCGGCGGCGGAGTACGGCCGCACGATCTCCTGTCCAAATCTGGCCCCCACGGGCATTTCCAGCTCCTTCAATGCGGTCCATCCCGGAATGCACAATTACTGCGCGGATGCTTTCCAAGCGGAAAATTCAAGCCGTCAACGGAATGAAACGAATGGCATTGCGTATCATACGTTCCATAAAATCGCTTGTCTATACGTTGCTAAGCCAAAGTTTAATAAGTAGTTAGCTATAAACTATGAAAAATAGCACCCGATAGAACCTATTCGGGATGGAAGAACAGTCCATATATTTTGCTCACGGTCCAGAAAATGTGTTTGACGCACTGTCCTGCGTGGCGGAAACACGCGCCCCGGAGTATCAGTGCAACCTAGCTCATTTTCTTGTGATTGCGGCTCCTCGCCCCTCCGGCTACCGGACTTGGACTCCATCCAGGCAGGAATAGCCGAGGGGCGCTTTTTTCTCTCTCGACAACGTGAATCGCATCAACGTTTGGGTGCCCCAGGTTCGGTGCGCCTTTGTTTTTGCGCCTAACCTGGGATGGCACTAACCTCAACCGGAACAAGTCCCGGTCAAGGATCTAGCTCAGTCCCGCCATCACCAGCATCCGCGGCTCGGTCATCTCTTCAATGGCAGAGCGAATGCCCTCCCGGCCCATCCCGGACTCCTTCACCCCGCCGTAGGGCATGGGGTCAAGCCGCCAACTGGGCGTGTCGCCCACCACCAGCGCGCCCACTTCCAACTCCCGGTACGCGGTCAGGATACGCCCGGCGTCGCGGGTAAGCAGGCCGGCCTGCAAGCCATATTTCGAGTGGTTCACGTCCGCCATCGCTTGCTCGAAGTCGTCGTAGGGCTCAATTGCCACCACCGGGCCAAAAAGCTCCTCGTTACGCACTTTCATGCCCGGCTGGGTCCCGGTCAAAATCGCCGGGGTAATCATGGAACCGCGTCGCTCGCCGCCGGCCACCAGTTTGGCGCCGCTTTCCACGGCTTCCTTGATCCAGGTCTCCACGCGCTCAGCTTCGCCGAGCCGGATCAGCGGGCCCACCTCGGTAGACTCATCGGACGGATTGCCGGCCACCAGCTTGGCCGTGTGATCCACCACCTTCCACAAAAATGTCTGGAAGATGCTGCGCTCCACGAAAACTCTCTGCACGCTCACGCAAGACTGTCCGGCAAAGCCGAAGGCTGCGTGCGTAGTACGGATGGCCGCTTCGTCCAGGTCGTGCCAGTCGTTGTGCACAATCAGCGCCGCGTTGCCGCCCAGTTCCAGCAGCACCCGCTTCCGTCCGCAATGAGTCTTCAGCTCCCAACCCACCTTGGAGGAGCCCGTAAAGCTGATCAGCTTGATCCGGTCTTCCTTCTCCGCCAGCCACGCCGTGTCGGCGTTGCTCAGCGGCAGCACGGCCAGCGCTTCTTTCGGCCAGCCTGCCTTCAAAATCACCTCGCCCAGGGCCAGGGCCGTGAAGGGCGTCTGCGGAGAAGGCTTCAGAATCAGCGGGCACCCGGCGGCCAGCGCGGGAGCCGCTTTGTGAGCCACCAGGTTCAGAGGAAAATTGAATGGAGTAATCGTCAGAACCGGTCCCACCGCGAAGCGCTGCACCAGCCCCCAGCGCCCTTCGTTGCCCTCGGTCAGGTCCAGCGGAAGGCTCTCGCCGCCGGTCCGCGCGGCCTCTTCGGCAGCAGTTTTAAAGGTCAGTACGGTGCGATCCACCTCGGCCCGCGCCAGGCGCAGCGGCTTGCCGGCCTCGGCCACAATCAGTTGCGCAAACCGCTCCTTCTGCTCGATCAGCGCAGCGGCCACATCCTCCAAAATCTCCCGGCGTTTCCAGCGCGGCAAAGCGCGG
Organism: Terriglobales bacterium; assembly: GCA_015655365.1. Classification (GTDB taxonomy): domain Bacteria; phylum Acidobacteriota; class Terriglobia; order Terriglobales; family Acidobacteriaceae; genus Telmatobacter. The sequence goes on along the minus strand of JAATFE010000366.1, from coordinate 445 downwards.
GTACGGCGCAGGCTGGCCACGGCGTGGCTCACGGCTTGGCGCGCATCGGCGCGGGTGGCCACGGTCACCCGCCCCACCAGCCCCTGGTCCCACGGCGAACGCACTTCCAGTGCCTCGCCCTCGATCCATTCCTTGCCGCACAGCAGAAATCCCGTTTGTGTTCCTGGCCGCATCTTCATGTTTTTCCTACTCCTGACCGTCTCTGCACTAGATGTTACAAGGGCGGCGCGCGCCGGTGCAGTTTCTCCGCGTCTGCCGACAGATTCTACCGCCGGGCGGTTCCAGCACGGTACACTGTTCGCCTATGATCCACAATGGCAAGAGCCGCAAACTTCTCTTCGACCCCGCCGAGGCGGTTGCTCATCTCCGCGCCAGCGACCCCAAGCTGGGCGCGCTCATCGACCGCTGCGGCGAGTTCACGCTCCGCCTCGACCCGTTGCCGTCT
>JAATFE010000322.1 GCA_015655365.1 Terriglobales bacterium | reverse complement strand
GCCTATCTGCGCGATTCCGCCAACGCCGCTCGGCTGGGCGTCGATCCCAAACGCATCGCGATTGCCGGCCACAGCATGGGCGGGTGGGTCACGGTGCACACCGCGGCGCACGACCATGGGCTGATGGGCGCGGTGCTGATCAGCGCCGCCGACATGGGAGCCATGGCCGGGATGCCGCGCGAAAAACTGGTTGCCCTGATGGCCGACGACAAAGAAACCCTGGCCGGCGTAACGGCGGATAGCATGGCGGACGAGGTTATCGCCAACGCCAAGGCCTTTGGGTTTTCGAATGCGGTTGCCGGACTCGTGCCAACGCCACTGCTGGTGCTCTCCGCAGACGATGGCCTGGCGCCCCAGACGGATGCGCTGGTCAAGGCCATCGAGGCCAACGGCGGCAAGAAAGCGACCTCTGTCCACATCGCCACGGACCATGTGTGGTCGGATCGCCGGATCCTGCTCGAAAGCACAATCATTAACTGGCTGGCCGGGCTCAAGTGAGCAGCCCACCCTGCGCCTTTTTCCTGGCGCAGGGATGGGAACAGCGAACCCGGTCGTGCCGCGCAAGCGGCGGCTGCCCCACCGCAGGTGGGGCTCAGGCGCGGTCGTAGAAGCGGAAGAAGAGCGAGGGCTTGGAGACGGGCTCGGCCTTGGCTACAATCTCGGCTGCCTGCTTGTCGTTGAGCGGCGTGAACTCGCGCGCCAGTTGCACGTTCTCTTCGAGTTGGGCGATGGTGTCGCAGCCGACGATCACCGTGCTGACGGGCCGGGAAAGCGTGTAGTACATGGCCTCGCGCATGGTGAGGGTGCCGGGCGTGGTGGTCTGGATCGTCATGCCCTCCCAGGAGTGTTTCTGCTGCTCGATCGAGGGCGGGGTCCAATTGGAGAGGAGGCGGCTGCGGCCCGGAATCTTCATGCCGATGATGCCCATCTGTTTTTCGACGGCCAGAGGCAGCAGCGCTTCGTTGAAGCTGTAGTGGTGCGGGTCGGCGGCGTTCATGGCCATCAGGATGGTATCGAAAGGATGGCGGCGGATGCACTCCATCAGCGGGTCGGGGCGGTAATGGCCGGTAACGCCGAGGAAGCGGACGACCTTCTGCTCCTGCATTTCCTGCAAGGCTTCGATGGCTCCGCCCTTGGCGAAGATCTTGTCCACATCGGTCATGGTGCCGACGTCGTGAAGCTGCCATAGGTCGATGTGGTCGGTCTTGAGCAGTTCGAGGGATTTCTCGATCATGCGCAGACTGCCTTCGCGGGTGCGCTGGATGGTTTTGGTGGCCAGGAAGGCCTGGTCGCGGCGATGGGCCATGACTTTGCCCACATACTGCTCGCTCCAGCGCTCGGGGCCGCCGTAGATCGACGAGGTGTCGATGTAGTTGACGCCCAGGTCAAGCGCGCGCTCGACGATGGGCACGGCCACGTCGAAGTTGTTGCCGCGCTCCAGCGAAGCCTGGCCGCCCAGGGAGAAGATGCCGACCTTGTAGCCGGTTTTGCCCAGGTTGCGGGTGGGCATGGTGGTTACGGGGTTCGCCGGAAGGCTGGGGAGGGTCTTCCGCGCATCGGCCAGCGCCGAGGGCGCCAACAACGCGGCGGTAACCGCTCCGCCAGCCTTCAAAAAATCGCGGCGGCCCTGCTTGCGCGCCGTCATGGGTTGATTCTCACTCATACAAAACCTCCTGGGATGGTGCACCCGGTGAGCCCAATGATAGTACAAGGTGGATGCTGGAGGGAACAGGGAAGAATCGACGCATAAAGGCGGCGTTTTTGGCGGGGTGCAATGAGGGAGGAGATGGGCGGAGGGGCTTACTCCGGGTGCCTTGCGCCTTCCTTGCCACCATTCACAGCGCCCCTGGTCGTGTCGGAGGTCTTGTGCCAGGCCTTCTTGGTGCCGCGCTTGGTTTTGTGGTAGACCTTCTTCGTTCCGTGATCGATGCCGCGCCCGGTGTCTTTGACGGCGTCTTTCGTTTCGTGCCCCGCTTCCCGCATATCGTGCTTTGCGCCGTCGTCCTGGCTTGGGGAGAAGGGTAGGCCGAAAGCCGGTGCGCACATCAGAGCGGCTCCGAGGAATAACGCCGATAGCTGCCGTTTTGTTGTCATATACGGAAGATTGCTCCTTCGGCTGTGGGGTTGGCTGTGCAATTGAAGCCACCGGGCGAGGTTTTCGCGGTGCTGGGCGAGATCCGGGTCCCCAGGTTCTTGCGTTCGGGCATGAGCCACCTACCGAGAGCCCGCCCACCCTGGAGTTTTTCCGGTCGTCCGTTGCTCTCGCCTCCTATAATCGGTGACCTGATTCGACGATCGGATAAATATGGAATCGAAGCAAGCCATCCAACTCGGTCAGGTGCAGGAGACGCTGCTGATTCCGCTCTACGCCCGTGCGCTCGACTCCCTCAAGAAGCATCCGGTCCTGAACGATCCGAAGGCGGCCGCAATGGTCCAATCGATCGATTGGGATTTCAGAAGATTCAACCAATGGCGGCGGGTTGCGTGGTGCGTCTTGCGGACGGCCGGGTTCGACGAACTGGTCAGGGATTTTCTCCGCCGCCATCCGCAAGGCACCGTGGTCGAGATCGGCGCCGGACTCAACACCCGCTTCGAACGACTCGACAATGGCACCTTGCACTGGTTTGACCTCGACCTTCCGGATACCGTGGAACTGAGGCGGAAGTTCTTTCGCGACAGCGCGCGGCGGATAACTGTGGCCGGATCGATTCTCGATCCAGGCTGGATCGCCGCAGTGCGTCAGAGCCCTGGACCGTATTGCTTCGTCGCAGAAGCGGTATTTATCTACCTGACAGAGCCGCAGGTCAAGGCAGCGCTGACCCAGATTGCAGTGAACTTCCCAGGGGCGAGCATCGCCTTCGATACGGCCACCTTCGAAGCGACTACTCGTGTGAACAAAGACCATGCGCGCCGGAATCTGGAGGCGCGTTTCTGCTGGTCCTGCGATGACCCGAGAGAGATTGAGCGCTGGAAAGTCGGAGTGCGCCTGGTGGAATCCTATGCCCCGCAGGACTTTCCCAATTTCTTGAGGTCACGGCTTTCTCTGCCGATGCGATTTGTGTTTCGCGTCCTTGCCAGATTGTTTCCGAAGGCCATGAGATCGCGCCGACTCAATCTGTTTGCGGGGCAAGCCTGAGCGGCAGCAGGGGAAGCAGGAACCTAGAGCGAAACTAGAGTCCCTGTGGCCCGGTGAGTTTCGTGCAAGGTCGCCGCTCCCTGATGGTCACGTCGACTTTGGTGTAGTGCTTTCGGACTACACCAACTCTGGTTTCGCTATAGCCGCAAGGAGCAAAAGACGCCGTGCCCAGGTGAAGTGCTGCGCGTTCTCTATTTCGGCGGCTGCGGTTTTTCGTCGGTGGGATGCTCACCCATGGGAGGGTGCGGGCCGTGCTCGGGCGGGATGACATAGGGCTCAGGGCCCAGATGGCCGCGATG
>JAATFE010000406.1 GCA_015655365.1 Terriglobales bacterium | reverse complement strand
CCACACCGGCGACGCGCAAACTGCGGAAACCGATGATTCCTGCGCAAAGCAGGGGAGCGACATGGGTATCGTCGATGCCGGACGGCAACGGATATGCGAAATCAGCTCGGACCGAGACGTACTCCGCGTAGCCGCCATCGACCGAGTAGCCGGTAAAGACGGGGTGATCGCAGAGATTCTCCATCTGGTGGCGGCAGAACCAGCAATCGCCATCTGTCCCGCCAATCCAGGAGACGCCGACACGGCTTCCCGCAGGCAGGTCCGGAGTCGCGCCTTCTACCACGGCGCCCACGATCTGGTGACCAGGAACAAGGCGCGGCCGGAGCGGGGGAAGATCACCTTCTACGATATGCAGATCAGTGCGACAGACACCACAAGAGGAGACTTTCAACAGAATGTGCCTGGCCCGTGGTTCAGGGAGCGGCATATCTTCGACCGACAGCCAATGACCGGGAATCCGCGGTACGGGTTGGAGTACGGCTGCTCGCATAGTGAACGCCTAAAAACACTCTAGTTCAAACCTGCGAACAGGACCAGATTCTGGTAGCCACCTCGGCTCGACAGGCGGTAATAAACCACAGGAATTGGAAGGAAGTTGATGAATCTGATTGGGATCGACTTGGCGCTTTGTCCCAGCTCGTTTGATTTCGGACCAAATTGGTCGTATACTGATCGAGAAAAGAAGCCTCCTTTAGCTGTCTTTTTGGCGAAGCACTAAAGGAGGCCGAGATCGACAACCCGGAAGGCTGGCGATTGCCGCAATTATAAAGCGCAGTCCTCCTTGTCCGTGTGTCTGGAGGCGGCGCATGTACGATTTTAGAGAAACTACGGAGATTATTGGGCTTCCGATGCCGGCGTTCGGGAGCACAGCCGAATGACTTTCCGGAGACTCCTTTTCTGGCTGCATCTGGTAACCGGGTTGTCCATTGGCTTGGTGGTCGCCTTTCTTGCGATTACCGGCGCCATCATGACATTCCAGGCACAGATCATCTTCTGGGCTGAGCGAAGTTCCCGGATTGTTGTGCCCGCGAGCCAGCCCTGCGTTGCCCCTTCGGCAATCCTCAAGAATGCCGCGGACTTCCAACACGCAATCCCCACGGAGTTGACTCTCTTTTCTGATCCCCACCGCCCTGCTGAGGTCGCTTTTGGTACAAGCGCATTCGTCCTGGTAAACGGCTGCGACGGAGAGGTCATTGGCCAGGCTGCCAACCCGCTTCGGAACTTCTTCCAGGCAACGCGCGACCTGCACCGCTGGGTTGCCCTCAACGGAGTTCGGCATGAGACTCTCCGGCAGATCAAAAACGTGGCAGTGCTGGCCTTTCTCTTTCTGCTCCTCAGTGGCCTTATCATCTGGTTTCCGCGAAAGCTTACATGGCAGCATCTACGTCCAGCAATTCTGTTCCGCGGCAAACTGAAAGGACGCGCCCGTGAGTGGAACTGGCACAATGTGTTCGGGTTCTGGATGTGGCTGCCACTGGTTGCGATCACGCTCAGCGGCATCATCATGGCCTATCCCTGGGCCAATACGCTTTTGTATCGCGCCGCAGGCAGCGCCCCACCTCCCGAACGAGGAGAGCTTGAACCGAAGCGTCCAAAGCCGCTCAGCTTGGATAAACTCCCGACGCTGGATTCCGCAATTCAAATCGCCATTGCCCAGGATGCGAAATGGCAAAGCCTTTCAATGCGCCTTCCTTCCGGGAAAGACCCAAACGTGACTTTCAGCGTGAATGAAGGCGACGGCGGCAATCCGCGACAACGCGCTCAGTTGGTCATTTCGCGCGAGGATCACAGCATCGTACGGTGGGAGTCATTTTCCTCAAATCCTCTTGGACGGCAATGGAGACTCTATGCCCGGTTTCTGCACACCGGGGAGATGTTTGGCGTCGTGGGCCGCGGTATTGCGCTGCTGGCCATGGTCAGTGCCTTGATGCTGGTCTGGACGGGCGTTTCACTGTCTCTGCGCCGCTTTGGGGCGTGGAGAAAAAGACGGGCTGCTCCCAACAAGCTTTCCCCGGAAGGGATGGTCCCTCCGTCCGAGAGAATCCGCGTTTGAAGATTTGAGTTGTTCTGTATTGGACGTTTTCGATGAGGTCTTTTGGCGAAGGTTCATTGGAAGCGTGAGATCGACACGAGGCTTGACTGCTTCTTCCGCAAGCAGCGAGTCCCCCATGCCCGAAAGGTAACCTATGCTCCGCACATTGCTGTCTGTCATCTTTGTTGTGGTACTAGCCGTGTCTTGTTCCAGTTCCAGTGATGCCCAGCCTTCCTGTCCCGCACCTGGTGATCGCAAGGTTTCGCTATCCGGCATTGTTTCCGATCCGACCGGAGCCCTTTTGCGCGACGCTCATGTGACACTCTCCTGCGGAGAAATCTCCGTGTCCGTCATTACGGACTCAACAGGACAGTACTCGGCTCAACTTCCCGCCGGCACCTACAAGCTGAGCGTCGGCGCCAATGGTTTTACCACGAAAGAGCAGAACCTTCAGGTCCTTCCCGACCGGGCGAACCAACAGGACCTGGTCCTTAATATCTCTCAACAAAACAGTACGATTGAGGTTCGTGCGGGGGCTCAGGGCTACGTCGTGAACGAAAGCAGTGAAGCGACCCGTACGGACACCGCAATCCGCGATATACCGCAAGCAGTTTACGTGGTTCCCGCACAGGTCCTGCGCGATCAGCAGGTAGTCCGGCTTGCGGATGCGGTTCGCAACGTAAGCGGCGTCACGATCGCCGAAGATGCCGGGGGCAGGCAGGAACGTGTGACGATGCGCGGCTTTGTTACGGATACGACCTTTCAGGATGGATTCCGCAACAACTCAAGCGCTAATGCGACATTTCCGGATTTCGCCAATGTTGAGCGCGTCGATATTCTCAAGGGGCCTTCCTCGACTGTCTTCGGGCGTCTCGATCCCGGTGGAGTCGTCAATCTGGTCACAAAGCAGCCCCTCTCGGACCGCTACTATAGCATCACGATGCAGGGCGGCTCCTATCAATTCCTGCGGCCCACGATCGATGCTTCCGGCCCTCTCACGGCCAATAAATCGCTGCTCTATCGTTTCATCGCTTCGGGACAGGACAGTCAGAGCTTCCGGGACTTCAATTTCACGCGGCGCCTGTTTTTGTCTCCCACTCTTATCTGGACGCCGTCACCGTCGACCAGTCTGCGTCTCTATACGGAGTTTCTGGGTGGCAGCAATCTGAATGATCGCGGCCTGATTGCGATTGGAACACGCCCGGCAAATCTTCCGGTAAGCCGCTATCTCGCCGATCCTAACCTCGTGTACCCCTATCGGCAAGGAAAAGCAGGTCTGAGTCTCGATCAGGCAATCGGCAGGAGATGGACTTTCCGCAGCTACGAACGCTCGTCGACCGGACACACGAACTATAATTCCCGCGTTGCCAATGCTCTCTCAAAGGACCAGCAAACTGTAACTCTGAACGATCTCGAAACCGACCAATACTTCCAGGCGCATTACTGGATCAATGAAGCAACGGGAACCGTCACCACGGGACCAATCCAGCACACCCTCCTTGCCGGCGCGGAGTTGAACTACGAGATTTACGATACGAATACTATCCGCGCAACGAACACATCGACCCTCAACATTTACAACCCCAACTACGCGGCCCTTCCGCCTCGCATGATGAAGGAGTCACGCATTGACCAGACTCGCGACGGTTACGGAGGCGGCTACCTTCAAGACCAGGTAACCCTCACACCAAAACTCAAAGTCACAGGAGGCATACGCTACGATCTGGCCAAGCTCAAAGATGTCGGCTATCTCGTCACGGTCAGTTCCTCGAGTCGTGCAACCGCTTGGTCGCCACGTGTCGGAATCGTGTACGAACCGCTTCAGGCCATCTCTCTCTATGCGACCTACAACAAGTCATTCCAGCCGCAAACCGGTACGGACGTAAATGGGGCTCCATTCAAGCCGGAGTATGGACGCCTTCTCGAAACGGGATTCAAATTCGACACCCT
>JAATFE010000015.1 GCA_015655365.1 Terriglobales bacterium | reverse complement strand
CCGCCAGGGGCAGTAGCGCGGCCGGAATCACGGCCAGAATCGAAAGCAAAAACGTCCTCTTCAACTTGAAACTCCTCAATACCGTGCTTGGGCTATCCTGCCAGCCCAGGGTTTTCCCCTGAAGCCGGCGCCGTGACTGTCATGCAGTACCTTCATAGACTATCCTCTCCACCCCGGTTCCATGAAGTAGCGGTCCGGATTAACGCGATTGCACCGGAACTGCCTCGGACAGAGAGAGCACCTTGCCGGTCCCCTCCGTTACTGTGACGCCGATTCCCCCCGGAAGAAAGCGTTCAATCACCTCGGGCCGCGACCATTCCAACTCCCAACCGTCCTCGATGGCCACCACGGTGTATTGGCCGGGAGCCACGTCGCGCAGCGAAAAGCTGCCGTCGGAGTCCGACTGATCGCGTGCGAAGCGGTCCAGGTTGACGCCGGGGTTGCGCGGAACCAGAACCAGCATGACGCCGGCCATGCCTTTCCCGTCCTTCTTCGCCATGCCGTCGATGCGCGTTTCGCTCACCGCCAGGGTTCCCGTCAGGGTGAGCGGTCGATCCGCAACCGTCACCAGGTTCCCGGCATGGGTTTTGCCGCCTGCGGTGGTCGAAATCACCGGCAACGTTTTGCCGGCGCTGGCAACCCACAGCTCCCAGGTGCCCGGCGGCACCGACGCAAAGCTGAATTCGCCCCCGTTGGCGGGCGTCCGGACCGGCTCCCTGGGGTGCGCCGTGTCGTTCCAGACCAGGGTCGCCGCCAGGTCCTGCGGCAAGGCTGCGCCCGAGGCGGTCCGCAGGACTCCGCGCACGGTCTGGGTGGGCGTGCCGGAGTTGGGATCGATCTCCTGGCTGGCGGAGGCGTCCAACTCTACTAGCCGCTGCGGGTTTCCCTGCGCCAGCTCATAGTGGCCCGGCGCTACGCCCGCAAACTCCACTGTGCCGGTCTGCGCCTGAAAGGGAGCTCCCATGCTTTCGGCGGAAACCTGCGCGCCGAAGATCGACTGGTGCAGCTCCGGCCGGAGAACCGATCCATCCTGCGCATGGGCGGTCGGCACCAGCAGATGCAATGCCGGAACCGCATGCAGGTTGATCACGACCTGTTCGCGGCTGCCATTCTCCAGCACGATGGGCGTAGCCGCGGCCTCCTCCGCCGTGCCGTCGAAAAACGTCAGCGGGTAGGCCACATCCATGGCATTTCCCGCTTCCGTGCCCTGCCTCAGCCCAGGTTTGTGCATCGCGTACCAGGGCTGCGCGGTCACCGCCACAAAATATTCTCCCGGCGCCAGGTTGCTGAAACTCCATACTCCGTCGTCGTCGGTCACTGCTTGGTCGACCTGTTCGATTCGCCCGTTTTGCCCATGGTTACGCAGTCGCCAAAAGACCAGGATCTTGGCTTTCTCCACCGGCTCGCCGCCGTCGTCGGTAACCGTCACGCGCAGCTCGGCGTCCGGGGGCAGGCGGAAGACCAGGCTCTCCGAATCCTGCCCCTGGCCGGTGACAATGGCGCTGCTGAAGCCTTCATGCTCGTCGTAGAAGGCGGTGCGGTAGCCGCGCTTGGAGGCCGTCAACTGGTACTTGCCCGCGGGCAGGCCCTCCAATGCGAAATGGCCTTCGCTATCGGCGCGCAGCGACTGCAAGGTGTGGTTGGTCTCCGTGGAAAGCACCGCCACGGTGGCTTCCCGCACCGGCTCTCCCGTGACCGCATTCACTACTCTTCCGGCGATGCGATAGAGTTGCGCCGGCTGATTCGCAGTTCTTGGGGGCCTCGCCGGTGCCGCGGGGATTTGGGACCCCGTGGCTCCCAAGAGCAATAGGAGGAATCCAAATATAAGTGGAGTTGTGGAGGTTCGGAGTTGCATTTCCTCGGCGGCCCAAGCCGCGGTTTCTTTGCGCACTTTTATGGCACGGCTGAAGTCGTGCCCCTTCAAAACAGGGGCAAGCCGGGGGATTCTCGGCATGAGTGAGAGTGGCTTCACCGGACAGGCACCTCCAGCACCAGATTTTCCGTGCTTCCCGGAGTGAGCGTCACTGCCTGGCCTGACAGTTGCGCCATGGCGGCGGGGTTCCGGTACTCCAGCTCGACCGGCGACGTGAACGCATAGACGTGGTAATTGCCCGGCGTGAGTCCCTCCACCGTAAGGCTTCCGCCGGAGGAGGGGCGCAGCGTGACCGGTTGCACGTCTGCCGTGGTGTCGAAGTCCGGAACCGCGTAGACGGTATAAACCGGCTCGATGCCCGGCACCATTCCCGCTATCGTCGAGGGCAGGCTCAGGTTCAGCCGCGCGCAGTCGTTGCGCACCGGCAGCTCCATCGGCGTCGCCGCGCCGGAGTAGCTCAGCACCAGCGGCTCCCGCGCCAGTTTCGGACCGCTGGCGTTGAGGGCGCCGGCGCAAAGGCCGTTTGCATAGACCAGCGTATGCACCCAGTAGGAAAAGGGTGGCGCCAGCATCAGGTCGAAGGCATCTGACCCGGCGTTCGGCGCGGTCTTTTCCTCGCCCAGATCCGCCCGATACTCGCCCGCATATTCCAGGGAAACGCGCACTGCCGAGGCCAGCCCCGCAGCCGGAAAGACGCCCGCTTGTCCGCCCGTGGCGCTGCGCTGCGTCCGCAACTGGAGCAGGAAACTGTGCGGCCAAAACAAGGGAATCTGGAGATTTCGTACGTCCCTGCCAGCCACGGTGAACTGAGTTGAGCCCACCTGAAAATTGGGGTGCGCGCGGCTCTGTGCAGCCTCAGACGAACCGCCCCGCATCACGATGCTCAGCGTATAGGTTCCATCGGGCAGCGTGGCCTGAACCGTGTGCGTGGCGTCGTCAAAGTGGGCATCGTAGGGCAGGTAGTGGCCCTCGGTGTCCATCAGCGCGGGCACGGGAAAGGCTCCGCCGTTGGCTGCCCCGGCGTCGGTTCCCAGCGTCAGAATGCGCCTCTCGGAAGAGAGGACCGTGGCCGTCACGGTGTGGAACGGCTCCAAAGTGAGAAGCAGGTCGGCCTGCGCCTGGTCCCCAGCCGCGAGGCGGATGCGCGCCGCGCCAGCCAACTCGCGCACGTCCGGATAAAACACCGCGGGGTAGCCGTTGCGCTCGACGCTTCCGCCGCTGAACGGTTCCACCAGCGGTGTGGCGGGGGTGCTCTCGAACATGGGGTCGTTGTAGACCGTGTACACGCCTTCGGGCAGCCCGCCAAAGCGGTAATCCCCTTGCGCATTGGTGCGGCGATTTTTTACTTCGCTCCAGATGGCGCGGCCATTGCGAATCGACTGCCGCAGCAGCCGTATGAGGACGGACCCGGCCGGGTCGCCGGTAGACAGCTCCACATGGCCGCGGATCACGCAGTTGGGAGTGAGCGAGAACGTCAACTCCGGCATCGGCGCAGCCACCAGCACGTTGTGCTCCGCGCTCTGCTGCTCGTCTTCGTTCCCATTCTTCGTTGCCGCAGGATCGCGAAAGCCCGGCTTGAGGACCTGGAATATCTGCGGACCGACGGGCACGTTGGGGGTCTCGAAGCGGCCCTCGCCGTCGGTCAGGACGCCGGTTGCCGCGTCCCCCTCGATGCGCACCAATGCCCGCGCCAGCGGCTGGCCTGTAGCGCTGTTCAGCACCACGCCGCGCACCACTGCCAGCGGACCCGCTGTTGCCGCCGGGTTTGGCTCGGGCTGCTGCATGGGCTCGCTGCCCGCGATTGGTTCCTGATAAAGCAGCGCAATGGCTTGGCTGAGCGGCTGCGCGCTGGGCGGCGAGCTTTGCGCCGCGGCCAGGGTCGCCGCCAGCAGAAACATCGCAAAGAATCCCCGCATAATTGTCGGGAGCGCGCGTCTTTGAATTTGCCGAGAGTCCACTCCTCATTGTGACTGGTCGAAATCGGGAAGGGAATCCGCGCCGGGAAGAAAACAGGGCAATCGCATGAATCCATCTTGATGACAATCTCGCCCTTTTGCGTCGCCCCTACGGGGCTGAAATGCAATTCTGGCCTCCTTCCCCGCGCTGAAGCGCGGGGCTAGCGACCATTGCGCCTCCGGCGCGATAGAAATTTGGACCAGCTTCGTCAACAAGATGGATTCATGCGATTGTCCTGGGGCAGAAAACTTGTTGGATTTGGCTGGCGCACCGGGTCTTTTACACTGAGAAGAGGAGAGAATCATGAGCGATGGCCGCGAAGAACGCGAAGAGCAGCAGAAGCGCCGCGAATTGGAAGAGCGGGAGAATCGCGAGGACCGGGTTGATCGCGAATCCCTGGACGAATGGACCCCGGAGCGGGATGAATCCTGAAGTTTGGGGCCGCGGCCTTAAGCCTCTGACCGGGTGATTTCGTACCTTGAGTTCGTGCATTCCCCGGTCCCAAAAGCTGGATCTCCACCCCACGGACGAAAACCTATTCGTGGGGACCCCGGACCGGAGGCACCCAGCGCTGGTACGAATCCATGCAGTCAGAGACTTAATGTGAGGTGGCTGGCGCGGCCGGCAGCGTAAAGAGGAAGCGGCTGCCCTGGCCGGGAGAGCTTTCGGCCCAGATGCGGCCTCCGTG
>JAATFE010000050.1 GCA_015655365.1 Terriglobales bacterium | reverse complement strand
GGAGAAGTATTCGACGCAGGTTCTCAGACGCCGTGCATCTCCGCCGAAACTCGTAACGCTCAACAACGCTCTCTTGTCGGCGATGCACCCCGATGGAGCTCCCGATCAGGTTCGTGAGCCGGGACGCTTCGGCTTCTGGGTAGAAAACGCCTGCCTGGCCTTTGCGATCAACCAGGGCCAGCAGGTAACGTACTGGCGCGAGGAACCGCTGGAGATCGATGCCGTCATGGATGGGAGTTGGGGGAAGTGGGCTGTGGAGGTCAAGACTGGAAGATTTGATGTCCTGGCGCTTCGCGGCGTACTTGAGTTTTGCCGTCGCTATCCGACATTTACGCCTCTGGTCATCTGTGCGCCCGGCGATGAAGAGATTGCCCGGCGCCACAGCGTCGCAAGCGTCAGTTGGGAAGACTTCCTGATCTCCGGTCCGCCGCAAGGTTGATTTGTAGTCTCTGTTCCCGCTTGTTCACAGTTCCTTGACCGCCATGCAAGAGTACTGGCAAACAAGCATTCTCGACACCTGCATCGAGGTGGAAAAACTTCCACTGCGGCACATCCAGAACTCCGGATCAGGATGGCAGGCAGACATACACAATTCAACTCTTGGCCTGCATCGGCTGATGTATAACTGTTGTAAGAGCGCTTCAGAATCCTCCTCTTTCGCCAAGAGGGGAAGTCCGAAGATTGGCGTTCTGGGAATTTCAGGAAAAGTTTGTACAGCGTTTGTACAGTAGATTTGGAAATCATTGCATTTCCTGCAAAGCTGACATTCCCAGAATCAGTAAGTTGAGTGTTTTCAACACTGATGTCGGGTTCGACTCCCGCCGCCTCCACCAATGATTTCCCCCACATCAGGCTTGGTTTCGACCTGAAACCTGCACGCCGCAAACTCATCGCATTCGTGATCGCGACATACTTCGCCAGCAAGCTAAAGATCCGCCACCTGGGCTCCTGCTCGATGAGGCAGGCCTCCTGGCTTTGCGGTCTGACGATCAAGCGCTTCTGGTAACTTAGTCGCAACAGCCAACGTCGGCGATCCCGCCAAGAAAATGAAATTTCCCGAGCTCATTCTTCAGGGATCGAAGGCGCATCTGCCCCGCAGCGCCGTCATGAGTTGCTCTCAGTCGACAAGCTGCGAAGTCGTCCTGGTTCCGGAAGGAGGCTTGCAAAACAAGCAGGAATGAAGCTCAATGCAACAGACAGGCCCCGGCATTGATTCCATTGTTTTATCGCGCGATTGCGCCGCTTTCGGGATGGCCGCAGATCTTGCTCGTGCAGTGCGCCTTCCCCCCGCCGTTCAACCCCGCAATTCCTCCATTGAGCGCTTGCGCTCCACGCCCAATCCTACTTGCTCGTACAATCTATCCAAGGGAGAGCACCGCTATGGCCCGAGTCTATATGGATGCCAATGCCACCACCCCTCTGCTGCCAGAGGTGTTCGAGGCCATGCGGCCCTATTGGATGGGGCATTTCGGCAACTCCTCTTCGATCCACATCGACGGCCAAAAGGCGCGCACCGCCGTGGACCGGGCCCGCGAAACGCTGGCCGAGTTTCTCAACTGCCGCGCCGCCGAGGTGGTTTTCAACTCCGGCGGCACCGAGGGCGACAACACGGCCATCTTCGGCCTTTTGCGGCCCGGCGACCACTTCATTACCACCTCCATCGAGCACTCCGCCGTGCTGGAGCCGGCCCGGCGCATGGCCGAGCGGGGCGTGGAAGTCACTTTTGTGGCCCCCCAGCCAAGCGGTCTCATCGACCCTGCCAGCATTCGGCGCGCCCTCCGGCCCGAAACCCGGCTGATCAGCGTGATGCTGGCCAACAACGAAACCGGGGTTCTTCAGCCGGTTGAGGAAATCGGCAAAATCGCCGCCGGAGCTGGCGCATTTTTCCATATCGATGCCGTGCAGGGCGCGGGCAAGGTTCCGCTCGACGTGCGCCGCTTCGGTTGTCACCTGCTCGCCATCAGCGC
>JAATFE010000421.1 GCA_015655365.1 Terriglobales bacterium | reverse complement strand
TACCCAGGGTTCGAATCCCTGTCTCTCCGCCATAAACTTTAAGCCATTTAAAACCAAGATATAGGTCGTCCCGATTCTCGCTCGCTCATATTGCTTGACCTTCACGCTTCCGCCGGGCACTCATTGAATCAATGAATCTATGTCACCGCGTTGCGCGCGCAAGGTGTTGATTCCCTTTTTGCAGAAGCGGTGTAAGCACCGGCAACAGAGTTTTGGCGATTATCTCGGAGCCTTTGGCGGTGGGGGGAATCCCGTCGGGCTGAATCGTCCCAGGGACATGGACCAGATCCTTATAGATCATGGGCACAAACGTCGTGTGATGCCTGGCTGCCAGGTCGCGAAAGACCTGCTCGAACGAATGAATGTACTCCGCGCCGTAGTTTGGTGGCAGGGTGATGCCGGCCAGCAGAATCTTGATATGTGCGTTTTCGAGCGCCGTCAGCACTTCATCGAGGTTGTGGCGGGTCTGCTCCGGAGGCACGCCGCGCAGCCCGTCATTGCCGCCGAATTCCACAATGACCACTTGCGGGTGCAACAGCAACAGACCGTGCAGGCCTGCGACCGCGTCCTTGGTGGTGGCGCCGCTGGTGCCTTGGTTCAAGACTTTATAGTGATAGCCACGGCTGTCCAGGTCCCTTTGCAGCGCATCGGGAAACGACTGTCCGGCTTGCAGGCCGTAGCCTGCGGTGATGCTGTCGCCATAGCAGGCCAGAACGGGCCGGTCAGCCGCTTGAAGCGGACCGGCGAGAATTAAACACCAGAACGAAACGATCAGAGCACGGTGTACGTCCACAGAAGCAGTGTATCAACAGAGTCAAGCAGGGAATTTTTCAGGAGGCCGGCGGGTGATTGAGGTTCGGGATGCGAAAAAGTGGATTCAGAACGGTACGCGGCGCGTAGAGATTCTCAAGGGGATCTCGCTCGTTATTCCCGCCGGCCAGTTTGTGGCCATTGTGGGCGCCAGCGGCAGCGGCAAAAGCACTTTGCTGAGCCTCTTGGCGGGGCTCGATACGCCCAGTTCCGGCGAAATTTGGCTCGACGGGGTACCGATCCATAACCTCGCTGAAGCGGAACTGGCCGCCGTGCGCGGCAGCAAGATCGGCTTTGTCTTCCAGTCCTACCAGTTGATCTCGACCCTCACGGCTCTCGAAAACGTGCTGCTCCCTTATGAATTGAACGCGGAGGGCAGCGGCCTGAAAAAGGCGCGCCTCCTGCTGAACGAGGTGGGTTTGGGCGAGCGCATGGACCACTATCCGATTCAGCTTTCCGGTGGAGAGCAGCAGCGCGTCGCTCTCGCACGCGCCTTTGTTGTGGAGCCGCCAATCGTCATGGCCGATGAACCCACCGGCAACCTGGACTCCGCTAACGGACGTCTCGTGCTCGACCTGCTCCTGGAGCGTAATCGCCGCGCCGGCACAACGCTGGTGCTGGTGACGCACGACGCGGAAGTGGCGAGCCGTGCGGACCGCAAGATCGTTCTCAAAGATGGGCAGATCGTGGAAGACACCTTGCCCTTCACGGAGCCGGTTATGGAGCAGGAACAGAATGGCTAAGCGCGCACTGAGTTGGAAGCGGGCCGGGGCTATTGGCTGGCGCGACCTGAAGTCCGCGCCGGGCAAGTTCGGTTTCGTGGTGCTGTCGGTAGCGGTCGGCGTGGCGGCGCTGGTCGGCGTGCGCGGCTTCAGCGAGAGCTTCAAGCGGACTTTGAGCACCGAGGCCCGTTCCCTAATGGCCGGCGACCTGAGCGCGCGCATCTTTCGCCAGCCCACGGCCGAAGAAAGCGGCAAGATCGAGGCCCTTGATCGGCAGGGAATTCGCACCACTTGGGTAACGGAAACTATCTCCATGGCTTCGGTCCCACCCGATCCGGTGCCGCTGCTGGTTTCTCTGAAGGCCGTGGATCCAGGCGCGTATCCGTTCTACGGCAAGGCCGAGTTGGAACCTGCCATGAGCCTGAACCAAGCTCTGGATGGCGATTCGGCTGTGGTAGCCGAAGAGTTTCTCATTCGCCTCAATGCGCGGGTCGGTCAAACCCTGCGGCTGGGTGGAAGGAGCTTTCGCATCTCCGCAGCATTACGCCAGGAGCCGGACCGCATCACTGCCGGAGCCGGC
>JAATFE010000300.1 GCA_015655365.1 Terriglobales bacterium | reverse complement strand
GGTGACGGGCCTGGAGATGCAGGACTTTACGATCTACGAGAACGGCAGCCAGCAGAAGATCCACACCTTTGCCAGCGAGGACGCGCCGGTTTCAATTGGGATCGTCTTCGACCTGTCCGGCTCCATGAGTTCGAAGCTGATGCGCGCACGGGCGTCGATTTTGCAGTTCATCAAGACGGCCAACCCGCAGGACGAGTTTTTTGTGATCGGATTCAACGACCGGCCGGAGCTGATTGAGGACTTCACCAGTTCGGTGGAGGACATTGAAGCGCGGCTGGCGACGGTGCGCAGCGGGCATCGCACGGCTCTGCTGGACGCGATCTACTATGGCGTGGCCAAGATGAAGGACGCGCGGCACGAGCGCAAGGCGCTGCTGGTGGTTTCAGACGGCGGCGACAACCGCTCCCGCTATACCGAGGGCGAAGTGCGGGCGCAGGTGCGCGAGGCCGATGTGGAGATGTACTCGATCGGCGTTTTCGACCCGTACGCCGCCACTCCCGAGGAGCGCGGCGGACCGCAATTGTTGAACGATTTGAGCGAGGAAACCGGGGGGCGGCTGTTCCGGGTGGACGACATTTCCGAGATGGGCGACATTGCGGAAAAGATTTCCACCGAATTGCGCAACCAATATGTGATTGGCTACCGCCCCAAGGACCTCTCCCGGGACGGTAAGTGGCGTAAAGTGAAGGTGAAGGTAAATCCTCCCCAGGGATTGCCCCCACTTACGGTCCATGCACGCACCGGTTACTATGCACCTTTGCAATAACGCGATATTCGCGGTTCTTTTGACGGCAGCGGCGCTCACGGCGGCGGCGCAACAATCGCCTACCCAACCGGCTCCCTCGCAGGCTCCGCCACTCACGGTGGACCGCGACCCGGTGCGCTCTCCGGATATCGAGCCTCCCCAAATTATTTCGACCGGGGGACAACACAAGCAGGCCGATGGCTACATTCTGCACACCGACGTGGAAGAAGTGGTGCTGAACGCCACGGTGCTGGAGGGCAACCGGCTGGTTCCGGACCTGAAGAAGGAAAACTTCCAGATTCTCGAAGACGGCGTCAAGCAGGCGCTGATCAGCTTTCAGCACACCGATTTGCCGGTTTCGATTGCCATTGTGGTGGATAACTCGGGGTCGATGTCGCGCAAACGTCCGTCGGTGAACAAGAGCGCGCTGGATCTGGTCCAGGCCTCGAACCCGCAGGACGAAGCCTTTGTGGTGAATTTTTCCGACGAAGCCTACATCGACCAGGAGTTCACTTCCGACGTGAACAAGCTGCGCGACGGCCTGGGACGGCTGGAATCGAGGGGCGGCACGGCGCTGTACGATGCCGTGGTGGCCTCGGCGGACAAGCTGGCGGCCGACGCCAAGCGGCCCAAGCAGGTGCTGATCCTGATTACGGACGGGGAAGACAACGCCTCGACGCTGAACCTGGAGCAGACCATCCACCGGGTGCAACAGCTTTCCGGACCGGTCATTTATTCCATTGGGCTGTTGTTTGGCGACGAGATGAGCCGCTCGGAAGTGCGCCATGCGCGGCGGGCGCTGGAGATGCTCTCGACTGAAACAGGGGGGATGGCGTTCTTCCCCAAGAACATCGAGCAGATCGATCAGATTGCGGCCGAGGTGGCGCGGGACATTCGCAACCAATACACGCTGGGCTACCACTCGACCAAGCCGACCACCGAACCTGGCTTCCGCACCGTGCTGGTGACGGCGGAAGACAAGGGGCATGGGAAGCTCAACGTGCGCACGCGGACGGGGTACTTCCCGGTAGTGCGGACGGCGAAACAGAGTGCGGGGCCGGGAAAGTAGTAAGTTTCATTGGGCCTTTGGATTTCCACACATACTGCATCTCTCGATTCTGTTCCCGCTGAGCAGGCCATTCCGGGAATTCCTCACAGCGCCCCTGCGGGGCTAGAACTTCCCTTGGGGTCCTGACCCAGGACGCGCTTCGCTTGTCCTGGGCTATTTTCCTTCCTCCCTCCGGGAGGCAAGACTGCTTCCCTCTTCGCTCCGGAGGCTCATGCTGCTCCCGATGAACGGAGCAGGTTGAAGGTTGAGGTTTCCCATCCTTTCGCCAGAAAAAAGGCGAAAGGATGGAGCACCCAACTTCTACGCGGATTCAGACACGGGGTTCATCAGTCCCGCAATTCGCCGCAGCGAGTCGGACTGCTCAAAATGACAGAAAGGATGGGGCACGGGATATGTGCGACTTCGGGCGCTCATTTCATTGCAGCCCCCTTGCCGCGATAAGCTAAAGGACAGGAACTGGAGCCTGAAAATCCATCATGTCCGATTACAAATACTCGACCCTTGCCGTTCATGCCGGGCAGTACCCCGACCCCCAGACGGGCGCGGTAAATGTGCCCATTTACCTTTCATCGACGTTTGAACTGACCGGCATCGGCACGGACCGCGGCTGGGACTACTCGCGCGCCGGCAACCCGACGCGGGACCGGTTGGAAGAGGCGCTGGCGGCGCTGGAGGGCGGATATAGCGCCCATGTCTTCACCACCGGAATGGCGGCACTCTCAGCGCTGTTTGCCATGCTGAGGGCCGGCGACCACCTGATCTGTTCCAAAGACGTGTATGCCGGGACAGTGCGATTGCTGGACCGGATCGTGTCAGGCTACGGAATCGAGATCGAGTTCGTGGACACGAGCGACCTGAAGGCGGTGGAAGCGGCCTTCAAGCCGAATACCAAGATGATTCACGTGGAGACGCCCAGCAATCCGCTGATGGTGTTGAGCGATATTTCCGCGATCTGCAAGATGGCGCACGCCCGGGGCGTGGAAGTGAGCGTGGATAACACGTTCATGTCGCCGGTGTTGCAGAGCCCGCTGGCGCTGGGCGCGGACATTGTGATGCATTCGACGACGAAATATTTGAACGGCCACTCGGACGGGCTGGGCGGAGCGCTGATCGGCTCGACGCCGGAGCACAAGGAGCGCTTTGGGCTGGTGCAAAAGGCGGCGGGCGGAGTCATGTCGCCGTTCGAGTGCTTCCTGGTGCTGCGCGGCATCAAGACGCTGCCCCTGCGCGTGAAGCAGCACGAGGAGAACGGTCGGGCCATTGCCGCCTGGCTGGAGACGCAGCCCAAGGTGCACAAGCTGGCCTATCCGGGGTTGAAGAGCCATCCGCAGCACGAATTGGCGCTGAAGCAGCAGAAGGGCTTCGGGTCGATGCTGAGCTTTGAAGTGGAGTCGCGCGAGGCCGCGGGACGCTTTCTGGCGGCGCTGAAGATCTTCCTCAGCGCGGAGTCGCTGGGCGGAGTGGAGTCGCTGGCTTCGCACTCGGCAACGACCACGCACGGCTCGGTGACCGAGGAGCAGCGCGGCATCATGGGCATTACCCAGGGACGGATCCGGCTGTCGATCGGCATCGAGGACAAGGAAGACCTGATTGCCGATTTGGAGCAGGCTCTGGCAGCGGTGTAAGAGGCTGTCGGGAACTATCATGCAGGGATCGTGCTCTCCCACCCTGGCCGCAAAAGCGCGGCGAGGGTGGGGCACCCAGGATTTGCGGCCGGCCGGCAGCATCTATTGATGTTGGCGGTTTCCCAGGTCTCAGAATCGAGACCTGGGGCACCCGTGTAAGAGGAGAAGAATGCTCGAATCCAAGCTAGTGCTGGGAATCGACACGTGCGGGCCGATGGGCTCGGTGGCGCTGGGCCGCCTTAACGGCGACGGCGTGGAGATTCTGGGCCAGACCGAGCTCGAAGGACGCACCTACTCCGAAACACTGGTGGCGGCGGTGGGCGGCTTGCTGGCGGCGCACGGCGTTAAGGTGAAGGACCTGGACGCCATGATCGCGGTGAGCGGGCCGGGCAGCTTTACCGGCGTGCGCGTGGCCCTGGCGGCGGTGAAGGGGCTGGCCGAGGCGGAACAGACGCCGGTGGTCGCGGTTTCGCGGTTGGAGGTGCTGGCCGAGAAAGCCGGAGTGGCTTCGGCGGCGCTGGATGCGCATCGCGGCGAGGTGTTTTTGCGGCTGGGCCGGGCGGGACAAGATCGCGAATTGCTGGCCGGAGTCAATGAACTGGCGGCGATCGATCCCGCGCCGGAGCGGATTGCGATTTGCGACGAAGCGGCTGCTACGGTGCTGAAGGCCGCGTGGCCGGCGGTGGAACTGGTGCAGACGGCGGCTCCCCACGCTGCCGATGCGCTGGGGTTGGGCGTGGCGCGGGTTTTGGCGGGGGAGTTTGACGATCTGGCGCAGTTGGACGGGCATTATCTGCGGCGCTCGGATGCGGAGATTTTCGGCGACCCGGCAACAGCGCGGCACGCATGAGTTCCGCGGCGGTGCGGATTCGGCGCATGAGCCTGTCGGATTTGGACCGGGTGGTGGAGATTGCGCAGAGTTTGAAGGATGCGCCGCATTGGCCTCTAGCGGCCTATTTGCCCGCGTTGGATGCGAAGGCCGTGCCGACAAGAGTTGCGCTGGTGGCGGAGGACGCGGCGGGCGTAACTGTCGGCTTCGCGGTGGCGATGGTGGTGGGACCGCAGGCGGAGTTGGAGACGATTGCGGTGGCAGCGGAGGGGCAGCGGCGCGGGGTCGGGCGGCTGCTTTTTGCGGCTTTGGCAGAAAAATTGAAGCTGGAGCGGGCGGAAGAGATTTATTTGGAAGTTCGCGCCTCGAACGGGCCGGCTTTGGGGTTCTACCGGGCGCTGGGCTTCAGGGAGACCGGACGCAGGCCGCGCTACTACGCTGACCCGGTTGAAGATGCGCTTCTGCTTGCGCTGCGGCTGGCCTGATTGGCCCCGCGGGCCTCGGCTGAGGGCCGGTTGCGATCTGCGGCACACTTGATTCATCTTTTTGTAAAAATCCACAAGTTTGGGTGACTTTCGATCATTTTGATGCGGTTTTCATCTTGCCGGGGGTGAGGTTGCCGGGATATATGTAGATGTTCCGAATACGGAGGTGCTGGATGGACGAAGTATTGGACACCCCGCTGGGCGAAGAGATTGTTCGCCTGCATGCCGAACACAACCGCTACGAAGAGCAACTTGGAGAGCTTCTTCAAAAACCGTATCTTTCCGCCGAAGAGCAACTCGAAGAAGTGCGATTGAAAAAGCTCAAGCTGCACGCCAAAGATTTGATCTTTGCACTGGAGCATCGATAACCGGTCTTCGACCGGGCGGACTCTAAGAGCGGTTGGTTCATGCAGGCGATTTGCCAGGCGGCAACCCCTATGCGGCCCCA
Organism: Terriglobales bacterium; assembly: GCA_015655365.1. Classification (GTDB taxonomy): domain Bacteria; phylum Acidobacteriota; class Terriglobia; order Terriglobales; family Acidobacteriaceae; genus Telmatobacter. The sequence goes on along the minus strand of JAATFE010000300.1, from coordinate 7,257 downwards.
AAGCTGGCGGTACGTGAACCAACTGTTCCCCGCATGAGGCGGTGCGGCAGTGGACCCGGACGCCGGAGGAACGAGATCACCGTATAATCGTTGGGGACAATGGTTCGCGACGGTTACATCTACGGTTTGAGCTTGCTGGCAGTGGCAATTTTGCTGGCGTGGGCCACGGGCAGTTGGGCATTGAGTCTTGTGCCCGTGCTTTTGGCGGCATTTTTTCTATGGTTTTTTCGCGATCCCCAGCGAGAGATTCCGGCAGGCGAAGGACTGATCGTGTCGCCCGGCGACGGGCATGTGACGGAGACCGTCACGCTGGCTACGCCCGACGGGCCGCGGCAGAGGATCAGCATCTTCCTGAGCGTTTTTGACGTACACATCAACCGCGCGCCGATTGCGGGCGTGCTGAGCAGTGTGCGCTATCAGAAGGGCCAATATCTGAACGCCATGAACCCGGCCTCGACGGAGAAGAACGAGCAGAACATTGCGACCGTGCAGGGCGAGGGCATCGAAGTCACGTTCAAGCAGATCGCCGGGTTGCTGGCGCGGCGGATCGTCTTCAACCCCAAAGAGGGCGATACGGTGGAGCGCGGGCAGCGCGTGGGCCTGATCAAATTCGGCTCCAGGGTGGATGTGCTGCTTCCGGCCGATGCGGTCATCAAAGTGACGATCGGCCAGGCGGTCAAGGGCGGATCGAGCGTGCTGGCAGCGATGCCGTCGAACCGGGGAGAAGGCCTGTGAGCGATCAGAGACCCGGGAAAGCCCGGCCGCGCAGGGGCATGTATCTGCTGCCCTCGCTGTTTACCGCGGGAAACATCGCCGCCGGCTATTTTTCCATTACCCAGACCATTGAGGCGATGGGCGGCAACGCGCAAATGCATCTGGACTGGGCGGCGATCGCCATCCTGTTTGCGATTCCCTTCGACGCGCTGGACGGGCGCCTTGCGCGCATGACCAACACGACGAGCGAGTTTGGCAAGGAACTGGACTCGCTGGCCGACGTGATCGCCTTTGGCGTGGCGCCAAGTTTGCTGGCGTTTGTGTGGGGATTTCATTTTCTGCCCCAGACACTGAATGCGCAGTTGTATCACCACCTGTTGCAAGCCGGGGTCTTCCTCAGCTTCGTCTTTCTGCTTTGCGGCGCTTCGCGGCTGGCGCGGTTCAACATCAGCCACGATCCGCAGCCGCGCAACCCAGGGAGGCCGGGGCGCAAGTATTTTGTGGGCATGCCGATTCCGGCGGCAGCAGGATTTTTGGCCGCAACGGTTCACCTTTGCTACGGAATTCCGGTAGCGACCTGGTGGATCAGCTTGATCTGGCTCTTCCTGGTGGGGCTGTCCGGCTTCCTGATGGTCAGTACGTGGCGGTTCTGGTCGGGCAAGGAGATCAACTTCAGCCGCAGCCATCCCTTCCAGTTGCTGGTGCTGGTGGCGATTGTGGCGTATATTCTGATCCGATTCTCGCAAGTGGCGCTGTTTACGCTGGCGCTGCTTTACATGTTCTCTGGCATCTGGGCGCGGGCGGCGTATTCGTGGTCGCGGCGGCGGCGTTGGCGGTCGGCCGGCCTCGCGGCTTCGGATGTTGCCGAGGAAGAATCGAAGCCGGGTCCCCCGCGTTTTATGTAGTTCTTACCGCAGAAAAAGGATGACTGTGTACAAGATTGCTATTGTCGGAGCTTCAACCCTGCTGGGCCGAGAGTTGAAAGATGCCCTGTCGGAGTCGCCCCTGGCGGCGGCAAATTACATTTTGTTGGACGAAGACAAGGCGCTGGGCCAGTTGGACCAAGTGGGCGACGAGGTGACCTTCATCCGGGCCGTCGAAGCAGATACGTTTGAGCGCGTGGACTTCACCTTCTTCTGCGGCGCGGAGGACCTGACCCGGAAACACTGGCGGCAGGCGCTGCGCTCCGGCTCCACGGTGCTGGATCTCTCCAGCGCGCTGGATCGGGAGACGGGCGTGCTGATTCGCGCTCCCTGGCTGGGCACCGAGACGGTTGCCCCGGACTTATTTACTCCTGCCGTGGTTCCGGCGCACCCCGCGGCCCTGGCCCTGGCGCTTTTGCTGGACCGGCTGCAACAGATTGTGGAGGTGCGATTTGCCGCTGCCACGCTGCTCGAACCTGCCAGCGAATACGGACGCGGCGCCATGGACGAGTTGCACCAGCAAACGGTGAGTTTGCTGAGCTTTCAGGAGATGCCGCGAGCCATCTACGATGCGCAGGTGGCTTATAACCTGCTGGCCGGCTTAGGCGAGAGCGCGACGGCCAGCTTGAGCACAACGGATGCGCGGGTTCGCCGCCATTACGAAGCATTGGGAGCCGGGCGCTGGCCCACCCTGGCCTTGCAGGTGATTCACGCGCCGGTGTTTCACGGACAGGCGTTCTCGATTGCCGTGGAATTGGAGCGGGCGGTAGAGATCTCCGCACTGGAAGAGGCTTTGAGCGGCGAGCATGTGGACCTGGTGCTGGAAGACACGGATTCGCCGTCGAACCTGGCCGCAACGGGACAGAATGACGTGCTGGTGCGGCTGAAGCCGGAACCGAGCGACCGCCGCAACCCCAACGAAACCTCGCGGCTGTGGCTGTGGGCCACGTGCGACAATCTGCGGCTGCACGCGCAGAATGCCGTGGAGTGCGCGATGGATTTGAGACGGCTAAGGCCGCAGGGAACGGTGCAGTAGAACTGGATCTGGCAAGTAAGATTATAGGTACCTACCTTACACTCTCGATGAAATCCACCTTCGCGCTTACATCTTACTCATGGTAAGATGTAAGCCATGGAGCAGATGTTCACTACCGTCAGCAGCAAGGGCCAACTAGTGATTCCGGTAGCGATCCGCGAATCGCTGGGGATCGAACCTGGAACGCGTGTTGCGATCCGCCAGGAAGGGACCCGGGTGATTCTTGAGCCCGAGACGCTGGCGACCAAGCTGCGCATCATCGAGGAGTTGTGCGGCCTGACTGCTGGCGGCCCTTCAGGGACCGATCTGTTGCTGGAAGAGCGCCGGCGCGAACGCAAAGCGGAGTTGGCCAAGGACGGCTGGTAGGACGAGCGCATGACTGTTTTTGTTCTTGATTCCTCGGCGGTTCTTCGTTTTCTGGACCGTGAAGCGGGCGCGGACCGGGTGGGTGAGATTTTCCGGGCTTGTGCAAACGAATCCGCTTCAATGTGTATCTCTGCCTTGCAATGGGGAGAGATAGCGGGCGTTGAGCGCAAGCGATTTGGCGCACAGGAGCAGGAAAAAATACTGGAGCGCCTGAAGCAGATCAATCTCCTCGTGGTACCCGCCAGTGCGGAGCGCGCCGTGCGAGCAGCCAACCTCCGCGTCGATCGCAAGCTTGCCTACGCCGATGCATTTGCCGTCGATCTGGCCATGGATTCAACGGATCACGTCTTCGTGACCGCCGACTACGACTTCAAGGCCGTGGATGAGTTGGCCCGAATCGAATTTCTTCCCGCGAAATAAGCGCATTGACCCAATAACTTACCGGCCGCAGCGGGCCCAAAGCTGCTCGATATAGCTGTCGGTCATGCCGGCGATGTAGTCGGCGACCGTGCGGGCAAGGCCTTCGGCGGGAACCTGCGCCAAATGGTCTGCGGGGAGCAGGCTGGGGTCGGCGATGAGGGCGGCAAAAAGACCTTCGACTACCTCGGCGGCGCGGTTGTGGCCCTCCTCCATCCCGGAGGAGTTGTAGAGATTGGCGTAGAGAAATTCTTTGACCGTGGCGCGGGCTGCTTCCATCGGCGGGCTCAGAGCGGCCAAACGCTGCGGCGCCAGACGGATTTCGTTGAGCGTCGTGGCGCCGAGAGCAGCCACCTGGACCTGAATCTCATTGAGCAGATTTGTCACCAGCGCGTTCAGCACGCGGTTGATGGCTTCGTTGACGGCCAGCTTGGGCGCGGCGGCGGGAAACTCACGGAACACGGCGTCGTGGAAGCCGCGGAAGAGCGGCACGCCGTCGCGGACCTGCTCCAGATTGAGGATGCCGGAGCCGAGGCCGTCGTCGAGATCGGCGGTGAGGTAGGCGATTTCGTCGGCCATGTCGATGAGCTGCGCCTCAAGAGGCGGGAACCGGTCCAGATAAAATTCCGAAAGCTCGGGGTGGGTGGCGGCAGAGTAATCGCGGGAGTGCTTGACGATGCCTTCGCGCACGCCCAGGGTGAGGTTGAGGCCGCGAAAAGCGGCGTAGCGCTCCTCGAACCAGGTGACGATGCGCAGGGCGTGGAGATTGTGGTCGAAGCGAAGGTCGTGGGCCTGGAGGGCGTGGTCGAGGGCTTTTTCGCCGGCATGGCCGAAGGGAGGATGGCCGATGTCGTGGGCCAGCGCGAGGGCTTCGGTCAACTCCGCGTTCAGGCCCAGGGCAACAGCCAGAGTGCGGGCGATTTGGGTCACTTCCAGGGTGTGGGTAAGGCGGCTGCGGAAGTGGTCGGAGGGTGGATCAACGCGCAGGCGGGTGAAGACCTGGGTTTTGCCGGCGAGGCGGCGAAAGGCGCGCGCATGCAGGATGCGAGCGGCGTCGCGGGCAAAGGGAGAGCGATAGGGATGAGGCGGTTCGGGATGGGCGCGGCGGGTCAGTTCCGCATCCGGGCCGCCGCGGACGGCGATTCCCAGGGGCAAAGCAGTTGCCGGATTGGATTCCTGCCTGCTCATCGAAAGGCACCGGAAGGGTTCACGTCTGGTTATACCGCAGAGGGCTGGCTCTGCGCGCAAAGAAAGGCAAATAGCGCGGACTCGTTCTCGCCGTACCCGGTGTTTGTGGATACGGGCACCTCGCTGGTGGACAAGGTCAATGTGGATCTCTACATGGCTTCCGCGGCGGAGGGAACGAAGTAGAAGGCTACGATTTGCGCGAAGACGCGGTGCGCGCCACGACTCCAGACTTGCGGATGGGCACAATGGCTCCCGCCGCGCCGGGCGCATTCTGCTGGAAGCGCGCCAGCATCTCCGTGCGCACGTACTCCACAAAGCTCTGCATCTGGCGGTTCATCTCTTCCATGCGCTCCCGCATTTGCAGGATGATGGCGATGCCCGCGATGTTTACCCCCAGGTCGCGCGCCAGGTTCAGGATGAACTCCAGCCGCTCCAGATCCTCGTCGGTATAAAGGCGCGTGTTGCCCTCGGTGCGCGACGGCTTCAGCAGGCCCTCGCGCTCATAGAGGCGCAGGGTCTGCGGATGAATTTCGTACATCTCGGCTACCGCCGAAATCATGTACGCGCCTTTGGTCTTCCGTTTTGCCGCCATAACTCGTCGTCTTTCAAAGAGCTTGAAGGGCTTGAAGCTTTTCCTGCCACCGTTTGGGAGTCATTTTGTAGGGCTCCAGGATTTTTTTCAGCTCCTGCCCAGCGGATCGGACGAAATAATAGCCATTCTTCGTCCAGGAATCGGTTTTTGCAAAGCCCCTCTCTTCCAATACATGCTCGGCCTCGCCAAAGGTCAACGCATACACATCACTTTGTTCCCTCCCCTGCACATTCCAAACATAGGCAATCAACAGGTGAGGAAATGGTTTGTATTTCCTGTCGAGCGAGAACGACTCTTGTGCAGAAGCTTTCAATTGAATTGGGCAAGCGAGAAAAGGCCTTCCATCCCTTCCGTCGCGATAGGCAATCAAATCGATGCCTTTGTCCCGGACGGGCTGCGCAACCTCAAAACCGGCAGTGACCAGATGGGAGATGAGCAGGTTTCTTCCGAAGACTTCCGTCAGTTGCGAATCGGCATCTTCGGATGAAAGAGGATCGTCGGACTCCGGATTCCCTTCGAGGAGGGTTACGGTGCTGCCTTTCTTGTAGCGCTCATGAAACTTGCCCCGCACAGCCTTCGAAAAGTCGAAGCCGCTGCGCAATTTCGCTTCATCCTTACCGATTTGCGTTCTCATATTCCCCCCTTTCCCAAGGTTCCACTGGCCGAGCGCTGATGATGCGCAACCTGTTCGATCTTTCGGTGAAACAGACAATCAACAAGCGCCCTTGCTCCGATCTGCCGATAACTAGGCTTCTTTCTTCGTCATCGCTATGTACTCGATCCGGAACCACCAAAGCATTCTCATCTCCGAAGACGGTTCTAGCCTCGTCGAAAGAGACCTTGTGCTTCTTCAAGTTTGCGGCTGCCTTGAACGGATACCATTCGAATTCGATCCCTTCGAGATTGTCCTCGTTCCGGTCATCACGATCAGAGCCCATCGACTCACCGTTCGCGGGCGCAGGCCCGACGCTCACAGCTTATCAAACAGTGTTACCCGCGGGTCCTGGTCGTTCAGCTTGGCCAACTCGCGCATGATCTCCTTGCTGCGCTCATCCTGGAGCGTGGGCACCACGACTTCAACGGTCACAATCTGGTCGCCGCGCTGGCCGGGACGCTGCGCATTTTCTACGCCGCGCTCGCGCAGGCGTAGCTTCTGTCCACTCTGGGTGCCCGGAGGAATCTTCAACTGCGCACGGCCGTCGATGGTCGGCACCTCCACCTTGGCGCCGAGTGCGGCTTCGGGCACGGTCACCGGAACTGTCACTTGAATGTCGTCGCCCACCCGCGCAAACACCGGATGGCTCGCGGTGCGCACAATCACAAACAGGTCGCCCGGCGCGCCGCCGTTCAACCCGGCATTACCCTTGCCTTGCAACCGGATGCGCTGGCCGTCGCGGGTGCCCGCCTTGATGCGGAACTCGACCGACTCGCTGCGGCTCACCACGCCTTCGCCGTGGCAGGTCACGCAGTCGTGCGAGGTGCGGCCGGTGCCGTTGCAGCGCGGGCAGGGGATGTTGAACTTCATGCGCCCGCCCATCTGCGTCACCTGGCCGGTGCCGCCGCACTCGGGGCACTGCACTGGACCGGCTCCATGAGCCGTTTGCCCGTGGCAGGTGGGGCAAGTTTCCTGGCGGTCCACCTGGATGCGCGCCTGGCCGCCGCGAATGGCGGTCCAGAAGTCGACCGTGGCCTGATATTCGAGATCGGTTCCCGGCTGCGGCCCGCGCGGGCGCTGCGCCTGCTGGGCTCCGCTGAAGATGCCGGAGAAGATGTCTTTGAAGCCGCCCCACCCGGCCGAGCTTGTCTGCTGGCCCGCGTGGTGGCCCGGCCCGCCCTGAAAGCCGGAGAAGTCGAAGCCGTCAAAATCCACCGGCGGCCTGCCGCCCGCGCCCTGCTGCCGCGCATAAGCCGCGGCCTGCGCCGGATCGATCTGGTCGGAGTAGAAGCCCACCTGGTCGTAGACCTTGCGCTTCTTCTCGTCGCTCAGCACGTCGTTGGCCTCGGAGATTTCCTTGAACTTC
>JAATFE010000039.1 GCA_015655365.1 Terriglobales bacterium | reverse complement strand
GCAGTGAGCCAGGCCCACGACCGCCACTATGGAATTCTCGAATTGCGGGCCAGGAACCTGTTGGGCGCACCGGCTGTCAATTCCGGAGATGCCGAAGCCGCCTGGCAGATCTACCTCACGACGATTCGTGCCTTTTACGCCGGCGACTACCCCGCCATGCGGCTCTACACCGCTCTTTCCGGATTGGCGGAGTTGGAGCGGGCTACTCCACGGGAGCATCTGGCCCTCCTGGAGCAGCGCGAAGTCGTCGCCGTGGTGCAGATGACGGCCAGCCATGCCCTGGTTCCCACGGAGAGGATGCACCTCGCTGTCACCGCTCTGCGCGCCGGCTCCATTCCCGAGGCCCAGGGGCAGATGCGGACCGCGCAAGCTGAGTTGACGGCCCTCGGCGGCGGAAAATCCGTGCAAAGCTATCTGGTTGAAACCGAAATCGCCCTGGCCGACCTCTACGTGGAGCGCCGCGACCTGGCTCAGGCAGCCGCACAGCTCGACGCGGCCTATGGCCACATGGCTGGCGAAGAGAACTCGTTCCATCGCCGCGACTATGCGTTGGCGCGCGCCCGGCTGGAACTGGCGCAGGGGCATCCGGAGACAGCCGAACCCATGCTCCGGGCGGCGATCCTGGAGAAAGAGCGCATGACCGCCAAGGGCGGCGAGGAAAACATCGTACTGGCCCGCCAGGATCGCGATCTCTATGCCCTGCTGGCTGGCGTTTGGCTGACCCAGGGCCGTTCCGGCCAAGACGTACTTGCCCTTTGGGAACGGTACCGGCTCCGCATTCTCGGCAATCCCATCTCCGCATGTCCGGACAAGGGCTTGGCCTGTCTGAAACCTGCCCTTACCGTCGCGCTCCATCGGTTGGGTCAAGATCGCCTTCTGGGCCAGGTCGTTCTCTTCGATCGCCTGCTCCTCTACCGGGCCACTGCCCAAGGCGTGGTTTGGTCCACCGTCCCCGTCCGCAAGGACGAGTTGCTGGCCGCGATCGCGCCGCTGGAGCGCGCGGTGACTTCCCCGATGACCGCCCAGGACTCCGTGGATCAGTCGGCACGCCGGGTGGGCCGCATCCTGCTTGACCCCCTCGACGCATCGAGTGACTCGAGCAGCCTGTTGCTGCTGGAGCCCGACCCGCTTCTCGGCAATCTGCCCTGGCCTTCCGTTGAAACCGCCGCCGGTCCCATCGGCTTGCACTTCAACCTCGAAGAGTCGCCTTCGCTACTGCTTGGCCGCCGGGCGGGCGCTTCTGGAGCTGCCTCCAAGTCGCTCGTGGTGGGAGCTTCGGTGGCCTCGGGAGAGAGCCAGCTTCTGCCGGAAGTGCTCAAGGAAGCCCGTGCCGTGGCTCGCTTTGACGACGATCCCAGTCTTCTGCTCGGTACGCAGGCCACCCAGGCCCAGGTTGTCTCGCATCTCGGCACCGCTTCGACCATCCACTTTGCCGGCCACGCCTCTCAGCAGGACGGCGCCACGCGCTTGCTGTTGGCCCCGGCAAAAGCGGCCAGCATCAGCGCCATCAGTCGGCCCTATCTGGACAGCACTCTGCTGCGCAAGTATCCGCCCAAGGCTGCGCGCCTGGCTGTCTTCTCCGCCTGCTCTACCGGGAAGAAGGAAGAGGGTTGGAACCACGGCATGGACGACATTGTGGGTACCTTGGCTTCTCTGGGCGTTCCCGATGTGGTCGCTACCCGCTGGCAGATCGACTCCGGGTCCGCGGTCCTCATGATGGACGCTTTTTATGGCGGCCTGGCCCAGGGCCTCAGCGTTCCCCAGGCCCTGACCGTAGCGCGCCAGACGCTGAGCCGCGATCCCCGCTACCGTCACCCCTACTATTGGGCCGCCTACTACGCCTCCGGCCAGGGCGACTCCGATCTCCGACAGGTCTTTCACGCCAGCCGGTGAGTTTTTTAGATAAGCACAGATCGAGTGCCCCACCTTCGGCGCGGCTTCATCGCGCCTAAGGTGGGGCACTCGATCCCAAGCTTTTTATCTACAGTTCTTTAAGAATCTGTCCAAAAACTTGGATTTTAGTGAAGGGTACGGGCTTCAGCCCGTACATAAACCCAGCAGAATGAGTCGGGCTTTACAGGGTGCGGAAAAACGCGGGCAAAAGGGCGATATGCGTCAGGGCACGACTTGAGTCGTGCCGTAACTGCAATCAAATCAATGTGGGCTTTAGCCCCTGCGGGAGGTTCTTCGAAGAATTCGCTGTCTGTCCGCCCTTTTTCCGCAGCCTGTTTAGCCCCTGAGGGATGTTCTTTTATCCCATCTCCGACGTCTTTTCAGAGTTTCTGGACAGGTTCTAAGGTGGGGCACAGGATCCCAAGCTTTTTATCTACAGTTCTTTAAGGTTTTTCTATCGGCGCCGCAACCGCCATCCCGACTGCCTCTTCCGCGCAGCCTGCCACACGCAGCAGTTGCCGGTTCTTCTGCTTCAAGAAGCCCGCGGCCACCGCGGAATCCAAAAACGCCAGCAGTCCATTCCAATACCCCGCCGTATTGATCAAGATGCAAGGTTTGGCGTGGAGGCGAAGCTGCGCCCAGGTAACGACCTCGAGCAGTTCCTCAAGCGTGCCGTAGCCGCCCGGCAGGACGAGGAATGCGTCGGCCAGCGCGGCCATGCGGGCCTTGCGCTTGTGCATGGTGGGAACCAGCTCCAGCCGGGTCAGTCCGGCGTGGGCAATCTCTTTGCCGGCGAGGATCTCGGGCAGCACGCCGACCACCTCCGAGCCGCCAGCCAGCGCCGCATCGGCCACCGCGCCCATCAGGCCCACGCAGGCCCCGCCATAGACGAGGCCCAGCCCGGAGGCGGCAATGGCCGCGCCCAGCGCCTTGGCTTCGGCAAGAAAGGCAGGGTCGTTTCCATTGGCGGAGCCGCAGTACACGGCTACGCAGCGAACAGGAGTGCTTGGCTCAGTCATGGTTCATTCAGGATAACGGGTCGGCGGGGAACAGCTATTCCCGATGCAGGTAATCCGCTGCGGTGAGGATGGCAATCCCCCGAAACGGATGCAGGTCGAGCAAGTCCCGGTCACCGGTGACGACCAGGCCCGCCCGACCATCTACGGCTGCTTCCAGGAACTTGTCGTCCTTGGGATCGCGGCAGGCTCGAATCGACGAGACAATTGGAACCGTTTCGCAAACGTTCGCAAACTCCGCAGCAAGGCGCTGCCGCAATTCCAGGCTCACATACCGATCGAAGCGGTCGCGGTTCATT
>JAATFE010000278.1 GCA_015655365.1 Terriglobales bacterium | reverse complement strand
GGGAAAGTGGGAAACGTTCTTTGTTTTCCATCTTTTCCACCGCATCCGTTGCGGTACTCCTGTTTTTTCTGCGTCCTACAAATGTTGCACTTGGACCTTGAATCCGCCGTGCCCCATCCTTGACCGCGTTTTTGGCGGGCAAGGGTGGGAAAGCACGATGCAAATCTTTTGGGCCGGATCAGTAAGCAACAGAATTGGTGGCCAGGGAAGAAGGCAAGCCCAAAACGATTCTCTTCAACCTCAGCGGCCACGGCCATTTCGGCATGCAGTCCTGCATCGACGGCCAGGCCAGATCGGGTGAGCCTGTCCAGGCATAAGTCGGCAACCATCCGTGGAAGCGGGTCCGTTCGGTTCAACTTCGCCACGCAAGTGTGACCGTCTCAAGCAGAGCCTTGCGTCACCCTCGCGCAGAGTTGGGGGGACCGCATTACTCGAATTGACGAGGATAACGATGGTGGTGGTGATAGTGGTGGTGGTGGGGGTGCAATACCACCACCACCTGCGCCTGTGCCGCAAAAGGTGCTGCGAGACAGAAGACGAGAATGAGCCCAAGGAAAAACTTTTTCATTCCTCATGATGGCGCTTTGGGCTTTTTCTGTCCGAGCTATTCTGATCTACCTGGAAAATCGTTCGGCGCCGCACCCAGCACCGCATCCGTAATCCGCGCCGCTTCCACCGCCGGCCGCACCGCATGAACCCGCACAATCGACGCTCCCTTCAGAATGGCCGCAACCAACGCTGCCAGACTGGCCGCTTCGCGTGCTTCAACTGGCGCATCTTTCCCCTCAAACAGCGGAGCCAGCGTCCGGCCTAAAAACGATTTCCGCGAAAGCCCCGCCAGCAACGGCTGCCCCAGCGAAAGCAGCTTCGCCTGCCTTGCCAGCAGCGCATAGTTCCCCTCAAATCCCTTGCCAAATCCATATCCGGGATCAAGCACAATCCGCTCCGGCGCAATGCCAGCCTTGGCAGCCACAGCCAGGCTGGCCGCCAACCCTTCCCGCACCGACGCCAACAGTGCATCGGGTGCAAGCGCCGTCTGCGTGCGCCACTCCTCCGGCCGCCCGCGTGTGTGCATCAGCACCAGCCCGCATTCCCACTGTGCGCACGCCTCCGCCATCTCCGCATCCCACAGAAATCCGCTGACATCGTTCACAATCTCGGCGCCCGCCGCGAGAGCTGCACGCGCCGTGGCGGCTTTGTAGGTATCCACCGAAACAATCGCTCCAGGCCGGGCCCTCAAGATTTTTTCCAGCACCGGCAGCAGCCGCGCCTGCTCCTCGTCGGCGCTCACCGCCGGAGCTTGATCCGTGCCGGCTGTTCCGCCCGCCCGCGAACCGGGCCGCGTACTCTCCGCGCCCAGATCCAGCAGGTCCGCCCCTTCGTCCATCAATTGAAGCGCACGCGTCACCGCGGCATCCGGGTTGAAGAAGAGTCCCCCGTCGCTGAACGAGTCTGGTGTGACGTTGACGATCCCCATCACCAGCGTCCGCCGCCCCAATTCCAGAGTGCGCGTGCGCAGTTGCCAGCAGCATGTCTTGCGCGGGGATGCGGTCATTCGGAAGCTCCTCGCTGTTCCGCTAAAAACCTGCGGAGTGTTTCTGCATTGGGCTCATCCATGGGAAAATGCTCGGTTTCATAGGCGTCTACCGCTGCGGCGAGGGCTTCCAATTCGTCGCTGGCTTGAGTTCCCAGCTTCGATCCCATCAACTGCGTAATGCGTGCAATGGCCGCGTCATGCTCTGCCTCGTTTTGAATTGGTTGGGTTGGCATGAAGCTCCTTGTGAAACCGTCTTTGATTCTAAGAGCACTATCTGCGTTCGGCAGGATGTCGGCCACATTCGCGTCCTGCTAAACTCCGTCCATGAAAGTTTTTCGGCTCTTTCTGGCGCTTGTGTTGTCCGCGTTCCTGGCTCCTTCCACCGGCCTGTTGGCCCAGGCGGTGCATGGCAGCGCCAAGCCCGTTGCTCATCCCGCCCCGCCATCCAAAGGGCCGCTTGCCGACCGCATCGGCGTCATTCTCGCCGAGCCGGCGCTAAGTCATGCCGAGTTCGGCATCAGTGTTGCCACCGCGGAGGGCCAGCCGCTCTACGGCTTCAACGAGGGCCGCCTCTTCATCCCCGCCTCGAACGCCAAGCTGCTCACCACCGCCGCGGCCTTTGCCCTGCTCCCCGCGGATACGCTCACCTGGACCACCAACGTGGTGGCTGGCGGCGAAATCGATAGCCAGGGCGTGCTCCACGGCGACCTGATCCTGCTTGGCGCGGGCGACCCCACCCTGAGCGCGCGTCACTATCCCTACCGCTCGCCGGCCGCCACAGCCAGTGCGGCAGCTTCCGCCGAGCCTGAACCGCAGCCCAAAGCCATCGACGTGCTGAACCTCATGGCGCAGCAGGTGGAGCAGACCGGCGTGCGCACCGTGGAAGGCAGCGTGGTGGGCGACGACACCTTCTATCTCGACGAGCCCTACGGCAAGTCCTGGGGCTGGGACGACCTGCAATGGGCCTACGGAGCTCCCATTTCCGCGCTCACCTTCAACGAAAACACCGTGGCGCTCACCGTAACCACCGACCCCACCGCGCCCGGCAAGACCGTTGAGGAGTGGACCCCCAAGGTCGACTACTACACCCTCGACAACGCCATGACACCCGCAGCCCCGTCTGAGACGCCGCACCCGGGCCTCGACCGCCGCCCCGGCTCCATGCTGGTCCGCGCCTGGGGCACGGCCGCGCCAACCGGCTTCCATGCCAATCTGGCCGTCGAAGATCCGGCGGAGTTCACCGCGGCGGCCTTCAAGGAGGCCCTGCGCAGCCGCGGCGTCAACGTCGCCGGCGCTCCCGCCTCGCGCCACAAGTTCTCCTCGAGCACCGGCGACTTCGACAGCGAGCGCGAGCTGCCGCTCAAGCTCACCCGCTCCGAGCAGTTCACCGTCGCGGCCCCGCTGGAAGGCCGCAAGGTCCTGGCCACGCATACCTCCGTGCCCCTTGTTCAAGACATTACGGTCATCAACAAGACCAGCCAAAACCTCCATGCCGAGTTGCTCCTTCGCCTGCTGGGCAAG
>JAATFE010000332.1 GCA_015655365.1 Terriglobales bacterium | reverse complement strand
TGAAAGCGGCCATCGACGACTTCATCCAAAGCCACAACCGCGCACCAAAACCATTCATCTGGCATAAAACCGCAGACCAAATCCTCGATTCCATCGCTCGATATTCTATGCGAATTAATGACTCAGGACACTAGGTCTCTGACCACTTGAAGTTGTACCAGCTTGGGTGCCCCAGGTCTCGCTTTTGAGACCTGGGGCACCCAAGGTACAGAATCATTCGGTCAAAGACCTAGTCAGTACGGGGCGGTCGGCATTACCAGTGTCGGCGCCATTTGCCGGGTTATCGCTGGACACTCAATATTCAGTCCAGGTTCACGTGGAGTGGATTCGGATTCTCAAACACCTAACCAGAAGTGGAGCAGTTCCAAATGGATTTACAATAGCTTACAGAAACAGCGGGATTGCTTGTCGCCGGAACCAAAGGCTTGCTGGACATGGATGAAAGCACGGGGACATGCAACAAACAATTCGCCAGCTTGAGAATTCCACAAACCGAAGCGTTCCGGCGCGCCTATCGGGAATTGATCGTCACCACGCCGGGACTCGGCGAATGCATCAGCGGCGCCATCCTTTTTGACGAAACAACCCATCAACAGAAAGAAGATGGCACCCCCTTTGTCGAGATCCTTGCCGAGGCTGGGATTATTCCCGGCATTAAGGTCGACACCGGTGCCAGGGAATTGGCAGGACATCCTGGTGAGAAGGTTACCGAAGGCCTGGATGGATTGCGCGATCGCCTCGTTGAATACTCTCGCATAGGCGCGCGCTTCGCCAAATGGCGCGCGGCAATTGCCATTGGCGACGGTATTCCGAGCTTAGGCTGTATCGAGGCCAATGCACATGCGTTGGCTCGCTATGCCGGATGCGCGGCTGGACAAACGGCTTCGTCATCTGGTGGAGCAGTTGGCTAAAGGGGTGGGGCGGAGCATTCCCTGGGCCTGCCAGGATTGGGCAGCGGCCAAGGCAGCTTACCGGTTTTTCTCCAACGACCGGGTCCGTGAAGAGCAAATCCTGGCGGGCCATTTTCTTGCGACGCGGGAACGGATTCCTTGCGGAGAAGAGCTGTTTTTGGTGGTGCACGATACGACCGAGTTCAGCTACAAGCGCGAGGATATGGCCGCAGTGGGGCTGGTCAGCAAGGGCTCCGTGCGCAAAGACGCACACGGCCGGCTGGTGTACTTCACCACCTGAGGTATTAACCTGCACTCCAGTTTGGCCCTGACTCTGGAAGGGCTGCCGCTGGGGCTGACCGCCGTCAAGTTCTGGAACCGCAAGGCATTCAAGGGCCGGAAGGGGAAAGAAAGGCGCATAACGCTCCGATCGAGGAAAGGGAGAGCGTGCGCTGGAAGGCGTCGGGCATCAAGACGCCGACGCGCGAAGACCTGGCGCGATTGGACCGCAAGCGCAAGAAGCGTACGTCGAATAAGGAGTGGAAGAGTCCTGACGCCCCAGGGGCAGATTAAATTAGCAGACCTCTTGCGTCGCGAAATCGCCAGCCATTTCTGAGACTG
>JAATFE010000442.1 GCA_015655365.1 Terriglobales bacterium | reverse complement strand
CCGGCCGGTGCCAATTCGGAAGCCGCGGTCACGCTGACCTTCAGGCTCCGTGGCAGTGCGGCGCTGGGCCCGGTCTTCTCGTCCACCGAGACCTTGGCGGCGGAGTTGCCGCGCTCCACCACCGTCCAGTGCGCCATGGAGTTCCAGCCATGGCCAATGGCGCGATCCCGGACCAGTTCCGGGTAGAGGCCGCCGTCGTAGGAGAAGTTGATCTCCTCGGTCATCAGGCCATAAAAGGCTGGGCTGACCTTGGCGGTGGGGCGATCGACCTGGATGGCGAGCGAGGGCGCCTGGGCCAAAAGGCTTCCAGACATCGTGAAGGCGGCGAGCAGAACGAGGGCAGAATATCGTTTACGCATTTGCTGGCCATATTATCGAACTCAACGGCCCGTGGCAAGTGGGAGAACGTTTTCTTTACTGTCCGTTTCCCCGCCACTCTTGGCCAGCATCGATCCCCTTTCCCGTTCTGGCCGTCTCACATCTCGCTACTGGCGCTTCCCCGCGCCAGATGCGCTCCGCAAGACCGTCGCACCACGAGGCGTGTGGGCACCAGCACATCCCGCACCGGCAGTTCGGGGTGCTCCAGCCGTTCCAGCATGGTAGCCATAGCCACAGCCCCAATGCCGGCGCAATCCTGGTGAATCGTCGTCAGCGGCACAGGCAGCAGGCTGGCGTACTTCACATCGTCCATGCCCACAATGCGCACCTCCTCGGGAATGCGCACACCCAAGGCCATCAGCGTTTGCATGAGCCGGGCAGCGGTCAGGTCGTTGGCACAGATAATGCCCTCGGGGCGCGGACTTTCGAGCAGACGGCGCACAAACGCCTCGTCCAGCGGACTGCCGCGCCAAACCGGGTACTGCTCCGGCTTGATCTCAAACGCACGCAGCGCCTCGTGGAACCCGGCAATGCGCGCCTCCACCGTATCGGCTAAATTGGCTTCGCAGAAATACGCCAGGCGGCGCGTCCCCAGTCCGAGCAGGTGCGCCGTAGCCACGTATCCGGCGCGCCGGTTATCCACGCCCACTAGATCGTGCCCCGACCGCTCGGGAAACGGCATGTAGCAGCGATCGAGCAGCACAAAGGGAATCTGCGCCCGCTCCAGAATGCGCGCAATCCGGCGATTGGCGGCATCCTTTTCCCCGCTCAGTTCCAACGGGGCAAAAAATACCCCCGACACCTTCTGCACAATGAAGGAGTTGACCATCTGCTCGGCTTCTTTGGCGCTTTCGCGAACCGAAGTGGACGCGTTGCCCCACAGCAGCGCATCGGGCCGGGCAAAGGGTGAGCGCATCATGCCGTGGCAGATAGGCTCGAAAATCTCCGTGAGGCCAAGTTCGGGAATCAGCAGTCCGAAGGTGCGGCCCGCGGCTTGGTGTTGAGCCAGCACATGGGTCCCCGCTCCAGGCCGGCGCGTGACCAGGCCCATCCGCTGCAAGTCCAGCACGGCCTTGGCCACGGTGATGCGCGAGGCGTCGAAGAACTTGCCCAGTTCGGCTTCGCTGGGCAGGCGATCGCCCACCTTCAGCGCGTTGGACAAGATGTTGGCTTGCAGATACTCAAAGACGCGGCGATGCTTGGCGGTGTGGTCGCCCGGCTCCAGGCTTGGCGGCGGGGCCAGATTGATTGCCGACTTGCGTGGTCGCGCCATTCCTTCGCCTCTCTGAACCCGGCTCCGGCAAATTGGGCCTCGGCGCAGAATTCAGAGAAACAGTACAGCACCGATCCAAGATTTGTCGATGCATTTTCGTCCATCTTGCACCGCGGTCGAACTGGAGAAGCAAGAACCGATTCCCTGCCCCGACCCGCGCCGAAACACAGCCCACCCGATGCGTGCTGCATCCGCTCACGCTTCTCCGCAAAGGCAGGCGACGTTCATTGTCCCGCAAGAATGCTCGATCTTTGTCTTTTCAATCTCGAGCGGTGTTTGCGCTTTGCAATCCGATTGTCTCAGCAGGTTCAGGCTCGGCCCTCAATGGCGAGTTCCATCCTGGCATGGACTTCATCCGGCAGCGCGGGCATGGCGCCGGATTGCGAGGCCACCCATCCGCCCCAGCGGTTCCCGGCTTCGTTCAGCGTGGCCAAATCCGCCCCGCGCAGCATGTAGTGGGTAAGCGCCGCCGTGAATGCGTCGCCCGCGCCGATGGTATCGGCCACCTGGGTGGGAACGCCGGGGTGCTCGTCCCACTCTCCGCGCGTCACCAGCAGGCTGCCATGGCCGCCATCTCCAGCATGGGGAACTCGTCGAGCAGCCGCTCCGAGGCCCCGCGCAACTGCTCGCACGCCGACCCCTCGCCCAAGGGCAGGCCCAACATCCCCAGCACCAGGGGCACTTCGGCATCGTTCATCTTGATCACCGTGGCCAGTTCCAGAGACTCCTGGATCACCTCGCCGGAGTAGAACGGCGCACGCAGGTTCACATCGAAGACGCGAATGCAGCGGGCCGAGGTCTGCGCGGCCAGCGTCTGGATGGTCTGCCGCGACTCCCGGCAGCGCTGCGCCAGCGAGCCAAAGCAGATGGCGTCCGCTCTTTCGGCCAGGCGCACCCATTCGTCGCTGAGTTCGGCAAAATCCCACGCCGCCGGTTCGTGAATCGTATAGTGCGGCTGCCCGTCTTCAAAGGCCACGGTGACGCGGCCTGTCTCGTGCGCCGGGTCCACTTGCAAAAAGCTGGTATCCGCGGGCAGCGGGTCCAGCCGGTCCACCGCCTTGCGGCCCAGGTCGTCGCGTCCGATGCGGCTCAAAATGGCGGCGTGGCTGCCCAGCCTGCCCGCCATCACCGAGAAATTGGCCGGTGCGCCGCCCAGGCGCGGTCCCTCGGGCAAAACATCCCACAACAACTCACCAATGCCTAAAACAAGATGCGGTTCCTTCAAGGTCGTGCTCCAACGGGGCCCGGTTCTTTTCGTTCCAGTCGCCCCGAGTCCCGCTCGATTGAACAGATGCGCGGGCGGCTTATAGCGGAACCAGAGTCGGTATATCCCGAAAGCACAGCGTCCAAGTTGACGCGACCATCAGGGAGCGGCGACCCGGCACAAGACCCAACAGGACACAGAAACTCTGGTTCCGCTCTGGGTAACAGCTTTGTCCCTGCAACGCCGTCTCGTCAAATCGTCTTCCCAAATATTGATGTGGCCTTCACGGAAGCTCGTTTTTCTCGGCTGCGCGGCCCCGGAGCGCATCCCGCTCCAATGCCCTAAACTTAAGGCTGGATACCTTCATGATGAGTTTTTTCAGCAGGAAAAAAGACACACCGGCCCCCGCTGCCTCCGCACCCGAAAACGGCACGGAAGCGACCCCAGCCGAAGCGCCCAAGTCCGGCTTTTTCAGCCGCATGAAGCAGGCCGTCTCGCGCACCCGCGAGTCCCTGTCGGCGAAGATCGAGAACATTGTCGCCCTCACCCGCGAGGTGGACGAGCACGCCCTCGAAGACCTGGAAGCAGCGCTCTTGACCAGCGACATCGGGGTACAGACCACGGCCATGGTTCTGGACGCCTTGCGCGACCGCGCCCGCCATCAGGCGATTGAGGGCGGCGAGGAACTGCGCGACCTGCTCAAGGCCCAGTTGCGGGCTATTCTCGAAGCCCCCCAGCACCCTGCTCCCGCACCCGACGCTCCGCCCCGAGTCACATTTCTGGTGGGCGTGAACGGCACGGGCAAAACCACTTCCGCGGGCAAGCTGGCCGCCTGGTTCCGCGCACAGGATCGCACCGTGCTGCTATGCGCGGCGGATACCTTCCGCGCCGCGGCCATCGAACAGTTGGAAGTCTGGGCCTCGCGCAGCGGGGTCGAGATGATCAAGACCCGCCCGGGAGGCGATCCCTCCGCCGTGCTTTACGACGCGGCCACGGCCGCCACGGCGCGCAAGATCGACGAGCTGATTGTGGACACCGCCGGCCGCCTGCACACCAAGACGGGCCTCATGGACGAGTTGGACAAGATGCGCCGCACCGCCGCCAGGCTCGTTCCCGGCGCGCCCCACGAGGTGCTGCTGGTGATGGACGCGACCACGGGCCAAAACGGTTTGCAGCAGGCGCGCCTGTTTACCCAGGCCGCCGGGGTCACCGGCATTGTGCTCACCAAGCTGGACGGCACGGCTAAGGGCGGCATCGCCGTAGCCATCGCCCGCGAACTCGATCTGCCGGTGCGCTTTGTGGGCGTGGGCGAGCAGATGGGCGACCTGCTGGAGTTTTCACCCGCCGAGTTTGTGGATTCGCTGCTGGGATAAATGGAAAGCGAGATTCGATGAACGTCTCGGAGCAAGACAACTATTGGATGCACCGGGCGCTGGAGCTGGCCCGGCGCGGCATCGCCGTCACCTCGCCCAACCCGGCCGTGGGCTGCGTGATTCTGGACTGCGCGGGACAGGTGGTTGGCGAGGGCTGGCACGAGTACGACCTGATGGACCACGCCGAGGTTGCCGCGCTCAAGATCGCCCGGCAGCACGCCGGCGAACGGCTCCAGGGCGGCACGGCCTATGTCACCCTGGAGCCCTGCAACCACATCGGGCGCACCGGCCCCTGCACCGAAGCCTTGATCGGTGCAGGGCTCAAGCGCGTGGTGGCCGCCACCATCGATCCCAATCCCTCCGTTGCCGGCCACGGAATGGACGCGCTACGGGCCGCAGGGCTGGAGACGGTTGTCGGCGCTCAGCAAGCCGAGGCGCGCCGCCTGAATGAGGGCTTTGCCCGCTGGAGCCAGCATCGCCGTCCGCTGGTGCTGATGAAGGTGGCCATGACCCT
>JAATFE010000064.1 GCA_015655365.1 Terriglobales bacterium | reverse complement strand
GGGAGCAGATCACAATGGTCTTGAGAATTCCGAAAACTCTTCTCGATCAATTACGACGGCACGGCGAAGAGACCTATCCGCACGAGTGCTGCGGTGTGCTGGTGGGTGCGTTCGACGATGCCGGCGGGAAGACGGTGGAAACTCTAGTGAAATGTGGCAACACGCGCACGGACTCGCCGGAGAATCGCTATCATATCAGCCCTGCGGAACTGGTGCGCATTCAGCGCGAAGCATTGCTGGCCGGACACGACATTGTAGGCTTCTATCATTCACATCCCGATCATCCTGCGCAGTGGTCCGCGACCGATCTTGCCGAAGCGCATTGGACCGGCTGCTCGTACGTGATTACAAGCGTCGAACATGGTCATGCCGAATTGACTCATGCGTTTCTGTTGCAGGGACAAGAAGAAGTCAAGCGCTTTGTGGATGAAGTACTTGAAGTAATCGCGTAATCGCAAGGCAGATCAGAACCATTCAGGAAGGAAGAACAATGCCGATCAAAGTATTGATTCCCACGCCGCTTCGCTCCTATGCCGGCAAGCAGGCCATCGTCGAGGTTACCGCCCAAACAGTAGGTGAAGCATTGAGCAACCTCGTCGTCCAGAACCCGGATTTGCGCAAACACCTCTTCTCGGAAGACGGCAAGATGCGCTCCTTTGTGAATGTCTACCTCAACGACGAGGACATCCGCTATCTGAGCAAGGATGCCACTCCGGTCAAGGAGACGGACGCAATTTCGATTGTGCCTTCGGTTGCAGGCGGCCGCTAAAACACGGTCGCACGTTTGGACCTTTTTTCAAGAAAATATTGCAATTGGAGAAAATCAGTGGCCTTAGCAATCGATAGTAGTCAGACAACGTTGAGCAACGAGGAGATCCTGCGTTATTCGCGCCACCTCATCATGCCCGAAGTAACGATGGAGGGCCAGAGGAAGCTGAAAGCCGCGCGTGTGCTGTGTGTGGGAACAGGCGGACTCGGTTCGCCGTTGGCGCTCTATCTGACTGCGGCCGGCGTGGGAACTCTCGGTCTGGTGGACTTCGACGTGGTCGATTACACCAACCTGCAGCGGCAGGTGCTTCACTCCACCAGCGATGTGGGCCGGCTGAAGCTGGACTCGGCAATCGACAAGCTGAGAGCCATCAATCCCTTCGTGGAGATCAAGCGCTTCGATACGTTTCTCAACAGCCAGAATGCGCTGGAGATTATCAAGGACTTCGACATTGTCGCCGACGGCACGGACAACTTCGCCACGCGCTACCTGGTCAACGATGCCTGTGTGCTCAGCGGCAAGCCCAATGTTTATGCCTCGATCTTCCGCTTCGAGGGCCAGGCCAGTATCTTTGGCGCCGAAGACGGTCCGTGCTATCGCTGTCTCTATCCCGAACCGCCGCCTCCGGGGCTGGTTCCCTCCTGCGCGGAAGGCGGCGTGTTGGGCGTGTTGCCAGGGCTGCTCGGCGTCATGCAGGCCACCGAGGTCATCAAACTGATACTCGGCGTTGGCGAACCGTTGATTGGCCGCCTCGTACTGGTGGATGCGCTGGCCATGCGCTTCCGCGAGTTGCGTGTGCGCAAGAACCCGGAGTGCCCTGTCTGCGGTACGCATCCCACGGTGACGGAGTTGATTGACTACAACCAGTTCTGCGGAATTCGCGGCGAAGAGAGCGAGGCATCCACGAGCGTCAAGATTCCCGAGATTCCGGTGGAGGAGTTGAAGCGCCGGCTCGATGGCGGAGAAGACATCTTTGTCCTCGATGTGCGCGAGCCGCATGAATACCAGATCTGCAACATTCACGGGCATTTGATTCCGCTAGGCGATTTGCCCAAGCGCGTGCATGAACTGGATTCAAGCCGCGAGATTGTGGTGCACTGCAAGAGTGGCGCGCGTAGCGCCAAGGCCGTGGACTTTCTGCGCCAGTCGGGCTTCAAGCGCGCATCGAACCTGACGGGAGGTATCCTGGCGTGGGCTGAAAGGATCGATCCTTCGTTGCCGAAGTATTGAGTGAACGCAAAACGATACGCACCTGAGAGAAAGGCCCTTTTTCCAGGTGCGCAATCGGTTGATCGCAATTCAACTACAGGTGCAGGTATTGATCGGCCCCGTAAACCAGACCTAACGTAAGCAGCGCAATGAAGACCTCGCCGATGGCTCCGACGGCGAAGGGACGCCAACCTTGTTTGCCGAGTTCGCGAAGACTGGTGCGCAGACCAACCCCGGCAAATGTCAGAAGAAAGGCCCAGCGGGAGAGGTTGGCCAGCGAGGTCAGTTGAGGCTTGGTGAAGAAGGCGAGCGTAGCCAGAAGCGAAATCGAGAGGAAACCCAAAACAAACTTGGGAAACTTGCGCCACAAGAAAACAGCCTTGTTGCCGATAGCCTGAGCTTCGCCGCGCGACGACCAATAGAGGGCGTAGCCAAGCACGATGAAGCCGATGAGAGCGTTGCGCGTGGTTTTGGCCAGAACAGCTACCTTGCCGGCGGCGTCGGAGTAGAGCGCACCGGCGGCAGTGGCTTCGGCCGTGTTGTCCACGGCCAATCCGGCCCAGAGTCCATAAGCCTTGTCGCTCAGATGAAGCGAGTGGCCGATGAGCGGGAACGTGAAGAGCGAGACGGCGCCGAGAGCAAGAATAGCAGCGATAGCGTAGGAAGCGTCCTCGTCATCCGCGTCGATAGCCGGCTTGGCGGCGATGATGGCTGAGACACCGCAGATGGATGAACCCACGGCCAATAGAGATGTGAGCTTGGGTTTGAGCTTGAAGGCGCGGCCCAGGATATGCATAAAAGTGAGCGAGAGAGTAATGGCAATTGCGACAAGCAGCAGCGAAATGCCGCCCAGATGGAGCACGTCACCAAGCAGAAAACGTGAGCCGAGCAGAACGATTCCAGCCTTCAGCCAGAACTCATAAGTGGCCACGCCGGGCTGGAAGATGCGCGGGATGCCAACGGTGTTGGCGATGATCAAGCCAATCACGATGGCCCAGAGGACGTATTCAATGTTGGGAAAAGTGACGTGATGGGTTTTGGTATAGATGTTGATGAATTGCTCGATGAACTTTCCGGCGTAGCCCACAGCGCCAAGCAGTAGCAGGCCGGGAATCAGCGCGACGAAACGCTGGACAAGACCAATTGGGGTTTGAAGGCTGCGGGAACGTGCTGCAGTGTTGGTCGAAGCCATTCTCGATCTCCTTGTGGAGCGGAATCGGTGGGACAATTACAAGCACTGTTCAAAGCGGGCAAGAGCCGAGTAGCGTCAATTTCGTCGACCCCGCCCGCTGCGGAGTTCAACGTTCTCGCGGGCGACCGGTTTCACCATTTGATTGGCGGTACAAGGTTGAGGCGGACAAGCAAAGCCAAGGCGAGCGCGAGCGCGACGGCATAGACATCGAGCGAGGGACCGCGCCGAGAAGGGGTGTTCGGCATATGAATTCTCCGACAAGTTGACTTGCATTTCTGACTGAAACTGGAGCGCCGGGCGGGAATTGAACCCGCGAATACAGGTTTTGCAGACCTGCGCGTTAGCCGCTTCGCCACCGGCGCTTATGAAACATCAATGAGCAAACAAGAGATCGTGGACAATAATCGCCCAAAAACGAAAAGCCCACCGTGCCGATTGGCAGGTGGGTCGTCGGGGTTTGAGAATCCTGTTTCGGAATCTAGCCCAGAGTACACGCCCGCACGGTGCAGCCATGACAGCAGCACATACACATCGCGGGAGTGAAGAAATGGGCCATCGAATCCTTCGCCGGTCAAGCGAGCGCCTGCATATTGGCTACCGACCAGTTGTTCGTAGAGTAAGGTCAAACCCGGCGGATGTCAAGCATAACTCTCTTCCAATACAAGATGAGCCTGAAGGAGCGGTCGTTCGAAGGCCTGAGTCTCGTATCAATCTCCATTCTAGAGCCTGTTATCAACTTTGTCCCTTTGTTTGCATTGAGATAGATTGTCGAGGTCTGTAGCCATGACGATGGAGGCATGGGGAATCGAGATCGTCGCGGCTATCCGACGGATGTGACGGACGAGGAATGGGTCTTCGTGGTGCCGTATTTGACGCTTTGCCGCGAGGACGCGCCACAACGCGATTATCCGCTGCGGGCGGTGTTCAACGCCGTGCGCTACATGGCCAAGACCGGCTGCCACTGGCGCATGTTACCCAACGATCTTCCGCCATGGCCTGTTGTCTATCAGCAGATGCGGCGCTGGATCGATGCCCGTTGTTTCGAGACCATCGTGGAAGATTTGCGCATCTTGTTGCGCGAGTACGCGGGGCGCAAGGGTCAACCGACGGCAGAGGTGCTGGACAGCCGCACGTTGCAATCGACTCCCGAGTCGGGTGCGCGGGCCGGCTACGACGGGGCCAAGCGGCGCAAGGGCTCGAAGGTGCATGCGGCTGTGGACACCCTAGGGTCTGTTGACGTTCATGGCGAGTTTTTCCGTAATCGGATACATTTGGATTTAGACATGCGATGAAAGCGGGGGTAAGGTTCTGAATCGGAAGATGTTGACCGAT
>JAATFE010000250.1 GCA_015655365.1 Terriglobales bacterium | reverse complement strand
TTTCCCGATTCCTATCGACACTCCCGCTTTGCCTCCGCTATGATGTGCGCGGTTAAGCCAGACAGGCATTTTCCCCTCTGAATCGCTGCGCCTTCTCTCTGGCCGACCGGGAGGCTTCTCGATGGCGAATCAGGCAACCACTCTCAATTTCTGGTCCCTCAAAGCCGTTCAACTGGCCAAGGAATGCCGTCAGATCGCGCAGAGCGATTCGCCGCAAATCGACGAAAATCTGCGGGCGGAAGCCAAACTGTTGGCTGCCGAGTTCCACGACGCCCTTCTCATGCCCCAGGACGAATTTGCAGAGGAGGCCCGCCGGGCCGCGCAACTGGCTTCTCTGCGCAAACGGGCGATCGAGATCCTCGTCAAGGTCTATCCCGACGAATGAGCAGGTAATCGGGCTTTCCAGCGCTTGAAGTTGTACCAGCATGGGTGCCCCAGGTCTCGATTTTGAGACCTGGGAATGCACGAACTCAAGGTACGAGATCATCCGGTCAGAGATCTATAGCGAAACCAGAGTTGCTGTATCCCGAAAGCACCACACCAAAGTCGACGCGACCATCAGGGAGCGGCGACCCTGCATGAAACTCACCGCACCACAGGGACTCTAGTTTCGCTCTAGCCCGACGATGCAATGGCTGCGAGGGGACTCAAAGCGCATTAAAATGGCGGAATGAGAATCACACCTATTGCAATTGTCCTTTTGACTCTTAGTGAAACTCTGGCGCTTGCGCAAGCGAACCGCCCGAATTGGGTAGGAACCTGGGCAGCCGCGCCCATAGGGAACGCCGTAAACCTCGGGCAGCCTTCTCCCGCAAATACGACATTTCGCAACATCGTCCACATCTCTCTCGGCGGAGACGCGGTTCGTGTGCGGCTAACCAACGAGTTCGGCAAAGACCAGCTCATCGTAGCCAACGCGCATCTTGCATTGAGCGCAGGCAATGGAGCCATTCAGCCGAACACCGATCACGCCCTCACCTTCGGCGGACAGCCGCAGGTCCTCATTCCCGCCGGTGGAATGATCTTCAGCGATCCCGTGTCCATGCACGCCGGTGCGCTGTCAGATCTTGTCGTCAGCGTCTATATTCCGGAGCAGCATATTGAACAGACCACCTGCCATCCACTGGCCCAGTCGACAAACTATGTGGCGTCCGGAGACGACACTGCCGCCGCCATTTTGCCTGCTCCCCGGCCGTTCTTCCAGTGGTGCTTTGTCAAGGGCGTCGATGTGAGCGTGGCGAACGTTGCACCGGCCGCCATTGTTGCGTTTGGCGATTCCATTACCGATGGCGCAAAGTCCACCAGGGACACCAATCACCGCTGGCCAGACATCCTCGCACAGCGATTGCTTGCCAACAAGAAAACGGCAAATGTCTCTGTTCTGAACCTCGGCATCAGCGGCAACCGCATCCTTCACGACAAAGCCGGCCCCAACGCCATCGCCCGATTCGATCGCGACGTGCTCGCGCAAAGCGGCGTGAAGTACCTTATCCTCTTTGAAGGCATCAACGATATCGGACACTCTGCCAAGCCGAACGATCCCACGGACGTCATCACATCCCAGGAGTTGATTCTCGCTTTTTCTCAAATGGCAATGCGCGCGCACGAGCACGGAATCAAGGTCTACGGCGCCACCATCGCTCCCTATGCAGGTGCGGGGTATGCTTCGGAAGCAGGAGAACAGATTCGCCAGGCTGTGAATACCTGGATCAGGACCAGCGGGACATTCGATGCCGTCATCGACTTCGACAAGATCACCCGCGATCCCAACAACCCTTCCACGTATTCTCCGGCGGTTGACTCCGGCGACCACCTTCACCCAAACGACGCGGGCTATAAAACGATGGGAGACGCAATCGATCTCTCCCTCTTTCAGTAGCCTATCTCGCAGTCCAACCTGTCGTGTCTGGGCGCTGGCCCGGCAGGCCTTAGCAGTTCAAAGCCGGGGCAGTAAAATGCAAGACCGGCAATAACCGGACCGGAGGACTTTCAACCTGTGGCGGAGGCTCAGCCCCTCTCCGGATTTCACGGAAATTCTACAGCCGAAGACGCCCTCACCTGAGATACCAAGAGGCGCTGCCGTGCATCCAAAGGTCGAGTAGGATTCGGGGGGAAGATCAATGACCGAGAAGGACTCATACCGTTGGCTTGAACAGCAGGGCGAAGCCTTTGGCGCGCCCGGTCTGGAGCCACGCTGGACATCGAGCGTGAAAGACGCCGTCGGAACCGCCTATTCGGCATCGAGCCGCGTCTGGTTCACAACATCCCACGGCATTCTGAACGAGATCTACTTCCCCACCATCGACCGCGCCCAGGTCCGCGACATGGAGTTCCTCGTTACCGACGGCGAAACATTTGCGCATGAGGAAAAGCGCGACTTGCAGTGGAGCTTTGAATACATCCACCCCGAAGCGCTGGGCGTCCGTTATATCAATCGCGATCCCGAGGGCCGATACACCTTGACCAAGGAGATCGTCTGCGACCCTCACCATAGCGTGGTGCTGATCCACGTGCGCCTGGACGGCCGCGAGGAGTTGCTTTCGCGGTTGAAAGTGTATGCGCTGCTCGCGCCGCATCTGGACGGCGGCGGAGCCGGAAACACGGCGCGTGCGGTGGACATTGCCGGCCACAAGATGTTGCTGGCATGGAAGAACCAGTGGACCTTGGCCATGAGCACCACTTGCGGCTTTTCGCGCGTCGGTTGCGGGTTTGTCGGCGCAAGCGACGGCTGGCGCGACATCGTGGATAACTTCCGCATGGACTGGGAGTTTGGTTCGGCCAGCGGCGGCAATGTCGCCGTGATGGGCGAGCTGAATCTGGAATCCGGGTGCGAAAACGGCAAGCGCGAGTTCACCCTGGCCATCGGCTTTGGCGAAGGGATCCACACTGCCCTGCAAAAAACGGTGAGTTCGCTGGCCATGCCCTTCGCGCAGCAGCGCGACCGGTTCATTGAGCAGTGGCAGCGGGCGGCAAATCCCGAGTGGTTGGCAGCGCGCGCCGAAGACGGCGGCAAGCTCATGCGGGCCAGCCACAACGTGCTGCTTGCCCATGAGGATAAGACCTTTTCTGGCGCATTCGTGGCGTCCGCTTCCATTCCCTGGGGACAGGTAAAAGGCGACGAAGACTTGGGCGGCTATCACCTCGTGTGGACCCGCGACATGGTGCAAACAGCGACCGCGTTACTAGCTTGTGGGCGGGCCGAAACAGCTCGCCGGGCGCTCGTCTACCTGGCTTGCACACAAAAACCCGATGGCGGCTTTGCGCAGAACTTCTGGGTGGATGGACATCCGTACTGGTCCGGGATTCAACTCGACGAGGTAGCGTTTCCTCTGATGTTGACCTGGAGGCTCTGGAAGGCCAACGAGCTGACTGCAATGGACATCTTCCCCTTTGTCGAACGTGCAGTCGGCTTTCTGGTCAGGCACGCGCCCATCACGCATCAGGAGCGCTGGGAAGAGAATGCGGGTTATTCGCCGTCCACATTGGCGGCTGTGATTGCGGGACTGATCTGTGCGGCAGAGATAGCCCTTGCTCACGATTCCATGGAACTGGCTACGTTCCTTCAGGAGTTCGCCGACTGGATCGAGCGTCATATCGAGGACTGGACGGTGACCAACGAAGGTGTGCTGCTTCCCTCCGTTCCCCGCCACTACATGCGCATCCGCCCGCCGGAAAAGGGCGCGGCTTATTCCTGCGAAAGTTGCGGCTCGGAGATGTTCGTCCTTTCCAACCGGCCACCGGGCGCCCGCTACGCTTTCGAAGCACGGGAGATTGTGGACGCGGGCTTTCTGGAACTGGTGCGCTACGGAGTGCGGCGCGCCGACGATCCATTGATTGTGGATTCGCTGAAGGTGGTGGACGCAGTGCTGAAACGCGGCTTGCCGCAGGGCCCCGGCTGGGTGCGCTACAACTGGGACGGCTACGGCCAGCAGGCCGACGGTTCTCCTTATGAGGGTTGGGGCCAGGGCCGCGTATGGCCGCTGCTTACCGGGGAACGCGCTCACTACGAACTTGCGGCGGGCAAGGATATTGCACCGCTCATCCGAACCTACGAAGGCTTTGCGACGTGCGGTCAAATGCTGCCCGAGCAGGTGTGGGACGAGCCGGATTTGCCGGGCGCCAACTTGCATCTTGGCCGTCCGGCCGGATCGGCTGTGCCGCTGGTGTGGGCTCACGCCGAATACCTCAAGTTGCTGCGCTCGGCCATGGACGGCAAAGTTTTCGACCGCATCGATCCGCTCTATGCGCGCTACTGCGAGCCGGAGGGCCGACAGAAACTGCGCAAAGATCTGGAAGTTTACAGCCGTCTTCGGCCCATCCAGAAGATTGCCGCGGGTGACACCCTGCGCATTCTCGACGAAAACGAGTTTGAGCTCATCTGGTCGGCAGACGGTTGGCAGACCACCCACACCACGCCCAGCCGCAGCCTGGGCAGCGCTGGCTATAGCGCCGATATTCAGGCTGCTACGGACCGGAAGAACGGAAAAATATTGTGGACCTTCCACTGGCTCGGCCCAGATCGGTGGCTTGGCCACAATGTCGAAGTGACGATCGGAGCCAGTGAAACTGCGTTGTAACTCGCACGGGATGAACTGCTTGCTCGCACTCCGGTCGTTTTGTCGGCGCGGGCGGAAAAATTTTCCTTCCATCCGCAGAAAATCCTGTCCGCCCTTTCAGCATTGACACAACCCCTCCGAATTCCCGATCCATGCGCAGCCTCCCTGCGTCCGCACACGCGTGCGCGGCGACGAGGAAATCGATCTTTTTGAATCTGGCGTCGCAATCGCCACATCCAAGCTGAACACGCATACGTGCTCTCGCGGCGCGAACGATCCCTCGATGAGAACAATTCACGCTTGAATGGAGAAAAAGTATGACCACTCTTTCTGGCCGAAAGGCCAAAACGCCTCTCCTCTACATTTACATTGCTGCACTCTCTTCTCTCGCAGTAATCATTGCACTTGGCGTCGGATTGATTTCAGGTTACGGCAAGAACGTCCGTGCCGATTCCTCCGGCGCTCATCCCGTGATGAAAGCCTCTGTCGTAAAAGCTGTGCAGACCGATGTGCCCATAAACGGTGAGTGGGTGGGCACGCTCGATGGTTATGTCAACGCTCAAATCCAGCCGCAGGCCAACGGATACTTGATTCGCCAGAATTATCGCGAGGGTTCTCAAGTCGAAAAGGGCGCTGTCCTGTTCGAGATCGATCCCCGTCCATTTGAGGCTTCGCTCCAGCAGGCGCAGGGACAATTGGGACAGGCTCAAGCACAACTCGCCCTCACCCAGATCAACGTGAACCGCGACACGCCGTTGGCTGAAGCCCGCGCCATCGCCAGGAGCCAGCTCGATAACGAGATTCAGCAGAAGGCTCAAGCCGAAGCCGCCGTGAGAACCGCACAAGCCGCGGTGTCGACTGCGAATCTCAATCTCGAATTTACCAAGGTTCGTTCGTTGATTACGGGCGTGGCGGGTCAGGCCACCACCCAGGTTGGAAATCTTGTCAGCACTCAATCGGTGCTCACTTCGGTTTCGCAACTCGATCCGATCAAGGTCTATTTCTCCATTAGCGATCGTGAGTATCTTGCGTTGACAAGGCGGGTCGGCGGAAACAATAGCGACCTGCTCCATGGCGCATCGAAGATTCCTCTCACGCTGACTTTGTCGAGCGGCGAAGCCTATCCGCAGAAGGGCTATGTGGTTTTTGTCGACAGGCAATTGAACTCGCAAACTGGAGCGATTCGCATCGCCGCCGCGTTTCCAAATCCTGGTAACATCCTTCGCCCCGGCCAATTCGGAAGAGTTAAAGCCGAGACCGAAACTCTTCACGGCGCAATTCTGGTTCCGCAGGTTGCGGTCACAGAGTTTCAGGGCCAGGAACAGATCTACACCGTCGCAGCCAACAACACGGTGCATGTGAACAATGTCACGCTCGGCCCTCAATATGGCGATAGCTGGGTTATCGAAAGCGGTCTTCCCGGCGGATCGCTCGTGGTCGTCGACAACCTTCAAAAGCTCCGCGAAGGCGCGCCGATCAGTCCGCAATCGGTTGATCTTCATACCGCTTCCTCCACGCAGACGAAACAGCTCGCGAGCAGGTAATTCATGTCGAAATTCTTCATCCGCCGGCCGATCGTCGCGATTGTCGTCGCGATTATCACCGTGGTGATTGGCGTCGTTTCCATGCTCACGCTGCCGATCTCGCAATACCCCAACATCGTTCCGCCTGAGATTCTTGTCACGGCCACTTACCCTGGCGCAGACGCCAAGACCGTCAGCCAGGCGGTCTCCACGCCCATCGAGCAGCAGATGAATGGCGTCGACAACATGATCTACATGAGCTCTGTCAGCGCCAACAACGGCGTGGTTCAGTTGTTCGTGGATTTCGATGTAAAAACCGATCCCAATATCGACCAGGTTCTGGCGCAGTTGCGTGTGGACCAGGCGCAGTCGCAGCTTCCCGCGCAGGTAACCGCCGCCGGTCTGACGGTGCAGAAAGCTCTCACGTCGCCGCTCATGCTCATCGCCATCAATTCCCCCGGCGGCAAGCTGAGCCAGGATTTTCTGACGAACTACGCCATCATCAATCTGCAAGATCAGATCGCTCGCGTCAAAGGAGTTTCGCGCGTGCAGGTGTTCGGGGGCCAGTATGCGCTGCGCGTTTGGGTGCAGCCCGACAAGCTCGCAAAACTCGGCGTTACGGCAACCGACGTAATCGCAGCCATTCAGACCCAAAACAACGTCAACCCGGCCGGCCAGATTGGCGGGGAACCAATTCCCAACGGCCAGCAGTTCACATTCACCGTGCGCACGCAGGGACGTCTGGTCAAGCCGGAGGAGTTCGAGAACATCATCCTCCGCGCCAATCCGGACGGCTCCATTCTTCACCTCAGAGATGTGGCGCGCGTCGAACTCGGAGACCAGGCGTACGGAATTTCGGGTCGCTATAATCAGGCGCCATCGGGTGTGATGGCGATCTTCCAACTCCCCGGTTCCAACGCCGTGGAAACGGCGGCGGCCGTCAATCAACGAATGAAAGAGCTCTCCGCCACCTTCCCCTCGAGCATCGCCTACAGCGTTCCTCTGGACACCACCAAGGCTGTCACCTCCGGCATTCGCGAGATCTTGTTCACGCTGCTTGAAGCGTTGGGGCTGGTCGTCATCGTCGTCTTCATCTTTCTCCAGGGCTGGCGCGCCACTCTGATTCCTCTGCTCGCCGTTCCCGTTTCGCTCATCGGCACATTCATCATCTTTCCGGCGCTCGGCTTTTCCATCAACACACTCTCGCTGTTCGGTCTTGTGCTTGCCATCGGACTGGTAGTCGACGACGCCATCATCGTGGTCGAAGCTGTCGAACACCATATGGAACAGGGCATGGATCCCAAGGCGGCAACCGAGCGGGCCATGGAAGAAGTGGGCGGCCCTGTGGTCGCCATCGCACTCATCCTTGCGGCTGTCTTCATTCCCACCGCGGCCATTCCAGGCATCACCGGGCGCATGTATCAGCAATTTGCCGTCACCATCGCCATCTCGGTTTTGATCTCCGCGTTCAATGCGCTCACGCTGTCTCCGGCCCTTGCCGCCCTTCTTCTCAAGCCCAGGCAGGAGGGCCGCAAGGAAAGCTTGCTTCAAAGGGGGTTCGGTTCTTTCAATAAGTATTTCGGCAAGACCACCGACGGTTTCGTTCACCTCTCGCGCATCCTGATTCACAAATCTTCTTTCGCCATGCTCGGCCTCATCCTTGTTGGCATTGTCGCGGTCTACCTCGGGAACAGCCTCCCCGGCGGCTTCATTCCTACTGAAGATCAGGGCTACATGTTTCTTGCCCTCCAGCTTCCCGATGGCGCTTCGGCGCAGCGCACCGACGCCGCGCAACAGAAAATCAGCGATGCCCTGCTGAAGACTCCCGGCATCGAAGGCGTCATCGCCGTCACGAACTTCTCGCTGTTAACTCAGGTGCAGAGTACGAACTCGGGCTTCTTCTTCGTGAGTCTCAAGCCCTGGGCCGTGCGCAAGTCCAAGGAGGAGCAACTCGAATACATCCAGGGCAACCTCCAGAA
>JAATFE010000438.1 GCA_015655365.1 Terriglobales bacterium | reverse complement strand
TCGGTGGAGGGCGGCGAGCAGGTGGGCCGCTACACATTTATCGGACTCACGCCCTTCAAGCGCATCGTAGCCCGTGGACGCGAGATCACCATTACCGAGGGCAAACGGGTCGTCGAAATCGAGGACGACATCTTTGCGGTGTTGCGGCGTGCTCTTAGCGGGCACAAGCCGGCCCGGCTGCCGGGGCTGCCTCCGTTTACCGCCGGGGCCGTGGGTTTCTTTTCCTACGACGTGGTGCGCCAGATCGAGCGTCTGCCGGAACTGGCCAAGGATGAATTGGGCGTTCCGGACGCCTGCCTGCTCTTTTTCGACGAAGTGCTGGCTTTTGACCATGCGCGCAAGGAAATCTGGCTCGTGGTTACGGCCGACGTCACCCGCGGCAAGTCCGCCGATGCCTACGATAAGGCCGTGGCGCGGCTCGACAAGCTGGAGAGGCGTCTGGCCCAACCACTGCCCAAGCTGCCTGCTCCGCACAGCCACGGCAGGCTCAAGGTGAAGCACCGCACTTCCAAGAAGAACTACCTGGCCGGCGTGGACCGGATCCGGGAGTACATTGCCGCCGGGGACATCTTCCAAGCCGTTTTGTCGCAACGCTTCGACGTGGAGCCTGAGACCGACAGCTTCCAGGTCTACCGCACCCTGCGCACCGTCAACCCCAGCCCCTACATGTACTTCCTGCGCTGTGCACCGGATGGGCCGCTGGGCGGACTGCCAGGGAAATCCGCCAAGAAAGGGAAAACGCCCATGGCGCCGGTAGTGGAACTGGCAGGCTCCTCGCCGGAGTTGCTGGTGCGCGTGCACGAAGGCAAGGTGGAGTACCGGCCCATTGCCGGCACCCGCCCGCGCGGCGCCAACGAGGCTGAGGACCAGGCTCTTGCCGACGAGATGATCCACGACGAGAAAGAACGCTCGGAGCACGTGATGCTGGTGGACCTGGGCCGCAACGACGTAGGCCGGGTGAGCGAATTCGGCTCGGTCAAGGTGGACCGGCTGATGTTTGTCGAGCGCTATTCGCACGTCATGCACATCGTGAGCTCGATTGAAGGCCGACTGAAGCCCGAACTGACCGCGGTCGACGCCCTGCGCGCCTGCTTCCCCGCCGGCACGCTCTCAGGTGCTCCCAAGGTACGGGCCATGGAGATCCTCGAAGAATTGGAACCGGCTCGCCGCGGCACTTACGGCGGCACCGTGCTCTACGCGGACTTCTCGGGCAACCTGGACTCCTGCATCGCCATCCGATCGATGCTGGCTACCGGCGGCAAGGGCTACGTGCAGGCTGGCGCAGGCATCGTGGCGGACTCCGTTCCCGAGAAGGAGCACCAGGAAGCAATCAACAAGGCGCAAGCCGTCCTGCGCGCCATTGAGCGGGCTCGAGATCTCTAGGCCTTTCCGAGCAACTTCCCCTGCGAATCAACCGCGCAGGGCTGGATCAATTTTGCATCTTTTGAGGGATGTTGCATGATCGTCTGTCGCCAAAAAAATCTCTCGACCAGGGGCCTGGCCGCTTTCTTCCTGCTTTTCCTTGGAACCGCTTCCGCTCAGCAACTCGACCTGCAATCGGTTATTCGCCAGATTGACGCCTCGGTGCAAGGCAGGATCGATGCCATCGCCACATACTCCGTGAACGAACATTACGCCGTCTTCAGGGGAAAAGACGAGACCCACCCGGTAGCCGAGATGACGGTCAAGACGGACTACCGGAACGGCACGGGCAAGACGTACACCACCCTCTCGGAAAGCGGCTCGCAGATGGTGCGCAGCCAGGTGTTGGGAAGAATCCTCGACAGTGAAAAGGAGATGAGCCTGCCTGCCAACCGCAAGCAGGCGGTAGTCACTTCCGCAAACTATGAGATGAAGCTGAAATCCAGTGAGAAACAGATGCTGGATGGGAGGGAGTGCTTTGCGATTGCACTGACGCCCCGGCGCATCAGCCCTTACCTCTTCACAGGGACCGTTTGGGTGGACACCAAGGACTTTTCTGTGGTCCAGTTGCAGGGCGTGGCTGCGAAGAGCCATTCCTTCCTCACCGGTCCTTCGCAGGTCATGCGGCAATACGCAAATGTGGAGGGCTTTCCCATGGCCACCCATGCCAAGGCAGTTTCGGACAGCTTCCTGCTTGGCCGGACCATCGTAAAAATCGATTATCAGGGTTACCAGATTCAACGTTCCGGCAACTGAGAGCGTAGCCCTGATCGCGTGCCGACAGCAATATCCGCGGATGCGATCGGAATGCCGTTTTTTGCGTGCACGTTGGGCAGATCGAGCAAAAGAGCACTGGAAGCCGAAAAACTTCTCGCAGTGTCAATCAGGGAACCCGCCCCTGCCAAAACCCGCCATTCCGTGACATCCTGCCCCTATACGCGATAACCTGATGGGGAAGAGCGCCGGGCGCGCGAAGGAGCAATACACCCCCATGCCTATCCAAACCACACCCAACATCTGGCACAACGGCAAACTCATTCCCTGGGAACAGGCCAATATCCACATCATGAGCCACGTGGTTCACTACGGCTCCTCCGTCTTTGAAGGGATTCGCTGCTACAAGCAACCACAGGGCTCCGCGGTCTTCAGGCTGCCGGAACACATGCAGCGGCTGCTGGACTCGGCCAGGATCTACCGCATGGAGGTTCCCTTCACGCTGGAGGAACTTTGCGCCGGCGTGGTAGACGTGATCGAGGCCAACGGGGTTGCGCCGTGCTACATCCGGCCCATCGTACTCCGCGGTTATGGCGAAATCGGGGTCAGCCCCAAGGGTTCGCCCATCGAGGTTTACATCGCCAACTTCCCGTGGGGCAAATACCTCGGAGGCCAAAGCGGCGTCGATGTGTGCATCTCCAGTTGGAACCGGCTGGCGCCCAATACCCTGCCCTCTCTGGCCAAGGCCGGCGCCAACTACATGAATTCGCAGCTCATCCACATGGAAGCCGAGGTCAACGGCTACGCCGAGGGCATCGGCCTGGACGTGAACGGCCTGGTCAGCGAGGGCTCGGGCGAGAACGTGTTTGTGGTGCGCAACGGCGTCCTCTATACCCCGCCACTGGCCAACTCCGCCCTCTCCGGCATCACCCGCGATAGCGTGCTGACCATTGCCCGCCACCTCGGGTTGCCTGTGACGGAGCAGGCGTTGCCCCGCGAACTGCTTTACATTGCCGACGAAGTCTTCTTCTCCGGCACCGCAGCCGAGGTCTCGCCGATCCGTTCCATCGACCGTATCCTGGTGGGCGACGGCAAGCCCGGCGAAATCACCAAGAAAATCGCCGACGAGTTCTTCGCCATCGTCAACGGCCTCAAGCCGGATCGCTTTGGCTGGCTGACCCCTGTGAAGGTGAGCAACAACGAGCCGGTTACAGCGTAGTTTGCAGCCAGCAAGTTTCAACCGAGCGGGCGACCCTCAACGGGCCGCCCGCTTTTTTGTCCGAAAAGTGGCGGACGAATTCGGCGGATACGCGAAACTGTAACGATTCGCTATTTATCATCGAATCATGCAATCACGGCCTCGTCTCCTCAATGCCCTTCTCGCCTCCTTCGTCGCGGTTCTGCTGGTCCTTGCTTTGCCGGCCTCTGCGCCAGCCCAGGCCTACGTTGGCCGTCCCAAGCTGATCGTGATTGTGGTCATCGATCAGTTCCGCGGCGACTATCTGAATCGCGACCACGACAAGTTCAAGGGGCACGGCTTCCGGCTGTTTACGGACGAAGGCGCCTGGTTCACCGATTGCTACTACGACTACGCCAACACCAAGACCGCACCCGGCCACGCCACCCTGGGAACGGGCGCCTATACCGACGGGCACGGCATCGAGACCAACGAGTGGTGGGATACCTCACGCTCCTACGAGCACAAGGTGAGTTCGGTCGAGGATGAGCGCTATCAACTGGTCGACCTGCCCGCGGCCTCGATCCCCGCCAACCAGCCTGGCGCTCCCGACGATGCACTGAAATACGTGATCGGTTCCTCGCCGCGTAATCTGCGCGCCACCACACTGGGCGACGAGTTGCGGCTGGCTACCCAAGGCCGCGCCCGCGTCTTTGGCATCTCGCTCAAGGACCGCGCGGCAATTCTGCCTGCCGGACAGGCCGCTAACGGGGCTTTCTGGATCGACAACTCCAGCGGCCAGTTCACCACTTCGACCTACTACATGGAACACCTGCCAGAGTGGGCGCGAGCCTTCAACGCCAGCGGCCGCACCGCCGAAGCTGCTCGCGAAGCCATGGTTGAAGGCACCACCCAGTTTTTCGACCTGGTGGGAAGAATGCCGGCCGCCAACCGCTACGAGCTGGACTTTGCCAGGGCGCTGATCGAAGGCGAAAAGCTGGGCCAGAACGGCGTCACCGATCTGCTGGTGGTTTCCCTTTCGCCCAACGACATTCAGGGCCATCAATTCGGCCCCGACTCGGACTCGGAGGAGCAGATGATCCTGAGCCTCGACCGCGATCTGGATGGCTTCAATTCCTGGCTCGACAAGACGGTTGGCTTGAAGAACGTGTGGCTGGCGCTTTCGGCCGATCACGGCATTGCGCCCATACCCGCCGATGCCGCCCAACTCGGCATTCATTCGGCCGTCGTCAACACAATTACGCTCTATGCCAAGCTGAATACGGATTTGAATGCGCGCTTCACCCCTGGCAAGAAGGTGCAGTACCTGATGCCCGACCCCGACCTGCCGTACATTGTGCTGGACCGACGGGCCTTTGAGAAAGCCGGAGTCAACGAAAAAACGGCCGAGGACGCCGTGGCCGCACTGTTGCCTCCGGCCGTCGCCATCCAGTCTCCGCAGCCGGACGGCCCGCTGCCTTTGCAGCATCGTCTTCCGCCCCCACTCCATGTGGCCGGAGTGTACACGCGTCTGGA
>JAATFE010000413.1 GCA_015655365.1 Terriglobales bacterium | reverse complement strand
CCGCTGCGCTGATCTCTGCCTTGCGGTCCGGTGAGATAGCCGGCGCTGCCCTGGATTCCCTCGAGGGTGAGGAGATGTACGGGAACAAGACCAGGGAGCAGCAGGTCAAGCTCAACCCATATATCGGGGATCTGCTGGCGATGGACAACGTAGTGCTCAGCCCGCACATTGCGTTCTTCACTCTGGAGGCGTGCACCGCGATGGTGCAGACGTCGTTGCGTGACCTGCGCGACATTGCGGCCACCGGAAAAAGCACCGGCCTGATCTCGCTCGACTAGGTCTTTGGCCGGATGATTCTGTACCTTGAGTTCGTGCTTTCCCAGGTCTCAAAAGCGAGACCTGGGGCACCCAGTGCTGGTACCGCATTTCTCCGGATTTTGACAACGCCGATCTTGCCCAACACGTGTTGACTAACGTAACAGGCGAGCTTATGCTCAGGGGCATGATCTCGAATGGGACAGCGATCCGCTGACATGGATAGCCGGATTGAAGCAACGCAGCGCGAGCTGAGAAAAGCGATACTCTCGCTGGCCGCGCAGAAAGACATCGGTGCCATCACGGTCGCCGAGCTGGCTTGCGCAGCGGGGATCGACCGCAGCACCTTCTACGCGCACGCGGCGTCGCCGGCAGACCTGCTGCTCGGGGTCCTGCTGGAGGACCTCAACCCGATCCGCCTCGAAGTGCTCGACCGTTCCCCCAAGGCCTTCGCGGAAGCGGGACGGCAGCTCAGCAGGCAACTCGTGGAGCACATCGAGCGCTACGCGGCGATCTACGGCGAGCGGGACGCGACCAGACCGAACTCCGCGCTGCACACTGTGCTGAGCACCCGTTTCCGAGAGTCGCTCGAGCTGATCTTCGAGCACTTCAAGGGGGCCCGCGGGGCGGACAACGCGCTAGAGCCTCGCTACCTCGCGGCGTTTATCGCCCATGGGATCGTGGGCTTAGTCGCAACCTGGCTCAACGAGCCCGCCCCACGCGACCGCGCCAAGCTTGAGGCCATGTTCGGCGTTGTCTACTCCACATGGGTTGCCCCAGGGCGTCGAAGACGCCGCCCGACATCCTTGGCTAAA
The DNA here is from genome assembly GCA_015655365.1 of Terriglobales bacterium. GTDB lineage: Bacteria > Acidobacteriota > Terriglobia > Terriglobales > Acidobacteriaceae > Telmatobacter. The sequence continues at coordinate 359 of JAATFE010000413.1, read as the reverse complement.
CCCCGCTGACATTAAACTGGCCGACGATGGCATGCATGGCATCGACCGCCGACACGTCGAAGGTCCAGGACTGAGAACTGGCATTTTTCCCAGCCTTTATCTGTTTGTCTTCTGCTTATAGAGTGGCCAACATCGATCTTGCCCAGCGTCAAAAGGCTCAGGATCCGTCGCGCCCCAGAGGAGCCGCCTGGGCTAGAGCGTTTTCAATCTGAGTGTTTACAGTTCAGATGGGAATCTGTAGTTTCCCACCCTTTGTGCAAAGAACGCTGTTCAGTTCCATGACATCCTTTACACATTGTTCCGGTAGATGCTTTACACTTCCGCGCGAGCGCACGCGCGCGCGGAGGTGCAGAGGCGAT
>JAATFE010000029.1 GCA_015655365.1 Terriglobales bacterium | reverse complement strand
CTGACTCACGTGTCGGTGGACATGGAACTGCTGGACGACCGCATCGCGATTCGCACCAGCGCGCGGACGCACGGCTCGACCGGCGTCGAAATGGAGGCGCTCACCGCGGCGTCGGTGGCCGGGCTGACGCTCTACGACATGTTGAAGGCTCTTTCCAAAGAGATGCATCTCGATGGACTAAGGCTGCTGGCAAAGTCCGGTGGGCGCAGCGGAGACTATCGTGCGGAGTCCTCCCATGGCTGAGGGATCGCCGCTGCACGTTTGCGTCGCGGCAGTGATCACCGTCTCGGATCGCTGCGCGGCGGGCACCATGCGCGACACGGCCGGGCCGGCGGTTACGGAACTGCTGAGCAAGGAACTGAATGCGTGCATCGCCTGGACCCGCGTGGTTCCCGATGAGGCGGATCGGATTGTAGCGGAGTTGAAGGATGTGTGCGACCGCGGCGTCGATCTGGCGATCACCGTGGGCGGAACGGGCATCTCCCTGCGCGACGTAACGCCCGAGGCCACGCGGATGGTGATCGACCGCGAATTGCCGGGACTGGCCGAGGCGATGCGCGCCGCTTCCGCACAGAAGACACCCAACGCGCTGCTCTCGCGCGCCATTGCGGGGGTTCGAAACCAGACGCTGATCGTAAACCTGCCCGGAAGCCTGAAGGCGGCAACCGAGAATTTGCGGGCGATTTTGCCTGTGCTTCCTCATGCGGTGACGATGCTGCGCGGCGAAACAACTCATCCCGAGCAGGACGAGGAGCGCTCGATCTCCGATGGATCGACCGGCGATTCCATTTGATCCTGTTGCGCGAGGACGAGCTGACCTGCAACACTTCTACAGTCACTGAATCCACACTGACGTCTGTCGGGAACACTCGCTTCACGCTCGACGTGGATCCGGCTAATGCCGCCGCTCGACTTAGAAATCGGGGCTAAAGCCCGCGTTTATTTGATTGCATTTACGGCACGACTGAAATCGTGCCATGTTACAAAACGTTTTCGCCACGCAGTTTTTGGACAGATTCTTAGACCGAAAGGGACATGTAATGCGTTTCCTCTCCACCCGCAGCATTCGCACTATCGCTCTGGCTGCCATCTTGCCGTTGGCCACGTCGTTCATTTTTGCGCAGGATGCGACGCCCAAGCGCCCCAAGATTACCGGCATTTCGCATGTCGGCTACTTTGTTTCCGACTTGCCCAAGGCTATCAATTTCTGGCACGACTTTCTGGGATTCGACCAGGAGTACACGCTCACCAAGACGGGCAGCCAGGACACTCGCATCGCCTTCATCAAAATCAATGACCATCAGCACATCGAGCTTTTCAACGAAGTTCCGACTCATCCGCCGAACATGATGAGCCACTTGTGCTTCAGCGTCGACGACATCGAACAGATGCGCGGCTATCTGCGATCGAAGGGCTTCGATGTGAAGCCGGGCAATGGCGGCAAAACGCGCAGCGGCGACTATGCCTTCGAGATCAAGGACCCCGATGGAATGTTGGTGGAGTTTGTGCAGAGCCTGCCCACCGGATTGGAAGCGCAGGCCGCCGGGAAGTTCATGCCTGAGGCGCGCATCGCGACCAGCATCTATCACATTGGATTTCTGGTCGGGAACAGCGAGAAGTCGATGGCCTTCTATCGCGACATTCTCGGCTTCACGGAGACTTGGCGCGGCGGGCCCGATCCGGCCGAGCTGAACTGGATCAACATGAAGGTGCCCGACGGCGACGACTACGTGGAGTTCATGCTTTACAGGAATCTACCGGCCACCTACGGCGGCAAGAACCATATCGCGCTGCTGGTTCCCGATGCGCAGAAGTCGGTGGAGATTCTCAAGGCTCGGCCTGCTTTCAGGACCTATGGCAAGCCGATTGAAGTGGCGATAGGCAAGAATGGCAAGCGGCAAGTCAATCTCTTCGATCCGGACGGAACGCGCGTCGAAGTGATGGAGTCCCACACGGTGGATGGCAAGCCGGTTCCGCCTTCCACTGCGCCGGTGCCTCCGCCCTCGCACGACTAGTACCGTGTCCGTGTAAATTCGTGCTCTCCCAGGTCCCAAAAGCGGGACCTGGGGCACCCAAGTTGCTACAACTTCAAGCGGTCAGAGACCTAGGGGTTTGATGGCACGATTGTACGCGTAGTGATTGAGTGCTGGGCTATCCCAGGTTAGGCGCAAAAGACGCGCCGAACCTGGGGCACCCATTGTTATTACAGACTCGGACGATAGAAGGTCGAGTGCTTGTCAGGTAACCGTAGTTGAACTTTTCGGAGTATTTATGAGTATTTATCAGACCCGTCGCACTTTTCTTACTACTCTTGCTGCCGCCGCGGCAGCTTCTGCGCTTCCCGCTTTTGCTGCTCCGAAAACGAGAGGCAAAGGCATGAGCTTCGGCTACACCGCCATGACCTGGGGCGAGGCCGAACGTCAAGCCATCGACGAGATTTCCGAGATCGGTTTTGCCGGCATTCAGTTGCGCGCCAATGCTCTTACGGATTTCAAGCCGGCTGAGCTGAAGGACTTGCTTGGCCGGCACAAGCTCACCTTTGTTGCGCTTTCCAGCGGAGAGGTTTCGCTGGACAAGCCAGCCGCCGATGAGATTGCCAAGCACGTTGCCAACGCGCGGTTCGTGAAAGACAGCGGCGGGCTCTACTTGCAGGTGCTCGACCAGCTCAAGGCCTACCCGCGTGTGGCCACGGCGGAGGAGTGCAAGCAACTGGGCAAGGTGCTCACGGAAATAGGCAAACGGACCGCCGATATGGGCATTCCGCTCGGGTACCACAACCATATGAACACGCTCGGCGAGCATCCTGAGAATCTGGACATCATTCTCGAGAATTCCGATCCGAAGTACGTGAAGCTCGAACTCGACATTGCCCATGCGGTGGCGGGCGGCGGCGACCCTGCGAAGACGATCGAGCGCTATCGCGATCGGCTGCTCTTTTTGCATTTGAAGGACGTGAAAGACGCTGCGATGACCGCCCAGATGAAGTATCCGTTCCAATGGGTCGAACTGGGACGCGGCAAGGTCGATTTGCCCGCTGTCTTTGCGGCTCTCGAAAGAATTCAGTTTCATGGCTGGGCCGTTGTCGAACTCGACAGGGTGCCGGACTCATCGCGGACTCCGAAAGAGTGCGCTATCATCAGCCGAGATTATCTCGCACAAAAAATGGGCGTGAAGATCCAGGGTTCATAGAAATGCGAAAGGAACGAACATGATTACCCGCCGTACATTCATCAATGGCCTCGCGGTTTCTGCCGCAGGGGCCGCTCTGGTGAGCAATGCCAAGAGCTATGGCCAGATTCTCGGCGCCAACGAGCGCGTCAACTTTGCCGTCGTGGGGCTCAATGGGCGCGGCCGCGCTCATCTTGCCGCTCTGAAAGGCAACCAGAGCACCGCGCACATGGCTTACTGTTGCGATGTCGACGCGAAGGTGCTCGCCAAGTTCAAGGCAGAAGCGCAAGAGACGCTCGGCTATGAACCGGCCGCGCTGGGAGATTTCCGCAAGGCGCTGGAATCGAAGGACGTCGACGCTATCTCGATCGCGTGCCCCGATCACTGGCATGCGCCGATGGCCGTGCTCGGCCTGAGAGCAGGCAAGCATGTTTATGTCGAAAAGCCATCGAGCCACAACCCGCGCGAAGGCGAACTGCTGATCGAAGCGCAGCAGAAATATGGCAAGCTGGTGCAGGTCGGCGACCAGCAGCGTTCCTCGCCGCACACCATCAAGATGGTTCAGCAGATTCACGACGGGCTTATCGGCCGCGCCTATTTTGGCAAGGCTTGGTACTCGAACGCTCGCAAGCCGATGGGCATCGGCAAGGTTGCGCCTGTGCCGGAGTGGCTCAACTGGGAACTGTGGCAGGGGCCGGCACCGCGCAGCGAATATAAGGACAACATTCACCCTTACAACTGGCATTGGCTGTTCCGCTACGGCACGGGGGAAAGCCTGAACAACGGCACGCACGAAGTGGACATTTGCCGCTGGGCGCTGGATGCCGGATACCCGGATCGCGTTACGGCTTCCGCAGGCCGCTATCAGACGCAGGACGACTGGCAGTTCTACGACACCATGGTGACCAGCTTTGAGTATCCCGACAAGACGATCACCTGGGAAGGGAAGTGCTGCAACAGTATGCACTATTATGGCCGCGACCGCGGCATCGTCGTGAACGGCACCACTGGCTCGGTGCTCATCGACCGCGCCGGCTACGAGGTCTACGATCTCAACGGCAAAATGACGGATTCCTTCAAGTCAGGGGAGAAGGGATCGAGCCATGACCTGGTGAGCCGCGACAGCATGACCGATGCGCACTTCGGGAATTTCATTGCCGGCATCCGCACGGGCGAGAAGCTGAACTCGCCCATCGTTGTTGCGAATACCAGCGTTACGATGCTGCAACTCTCGAATATTGCGTGGTCCGTGAAGCGCGAGTTGAAGCTCGACAACAAGACGGGCCATATTCTCAACGATCCCGAAGCGATGAAGCAGTGGGAACGCAGCTACGAAAAAGGTTGGGAAGTTCGAGTTTGAGGAATCCTGAGAGGAAGCATGTGCATAACATGGCCTCGGCGTCAATGATGCCGGGGCCATGTTATGAAGATAGAGGATTGACCAATCGAATATCCTCTCTACCATGGTGATATTAAAATCTTGGACATAAAGATATAGCGGATCAAGGGGTTTATTTTAAGGTGTTTATATAAATATTGGCCCATGTCATCGTGTTCGCTTTGTTTCCGCGGAGACGGCGCGCGTCCAGGGTACGGAAGCTCTCACGCGCAAGCTGCCGCCGCCTCGGTGCGGTCGTCTTCAAGTTCTGAGGACGGCTGACGCGGCAACCCTGAGCGGCGCCGGTTCTGTGTGAATGCCGGTCATTGTTTACAATGGGTGTCTCTATGAAAGACATCTACATTACCGATCTCGCGGGATTTGAAGAGGGGAAGCTTTTCGAGAGCTTCTTCCTGGTGCTGGCCAAACAGCAGCGCACGACCAAGACCAACAAGCCCTATTTGAACCTGATCTTTGGCGACAAGACGGGTCAGTTGGAGGGGCGCGTCTGGGAGCCGGGCGACCCGCGCATCGCCAAGGAATTCGACTGCGGCGATATGGTGAAGGTGCGAGGGAGCGCTTCCCGCTTCGACGACCGGTTGCAATTGAAGGTCGACCAGCTTCGCAAGGCCGCGCCCGGCGAGGTGGACCGGATGGATTTGATGCCCTCCACCAACTTCGACGTGGAGAGCCTTTGGCAGACGCTGATGTCCAGCGTGGACAGCTTTACCAATCCCGACCTGAAGCGGCTGCTCACCACAATGCTCTCCGATCCGGATTTGGCGGCGGCCTATCGCGCTGCCCCGGCTGCCAAGCAACTGCACCACGCCTGGCTGGGCGGGCTGCTGGAGCATGTGGTCAGCCTGATCACCTTGGCCGACCGCGTTGCGCCGCATTACGCGATGCTGGACCGGGACCTGCTGCTGACCGGCGTGATTCTCCACGACATTGGCAAGGTGACGGAGCTGAGTTGGGAGATTGGTTTCGAGTACACCATTGCCGGCATGTTGCTGGGGCACATCCAGATGGGCGTGGCGATGACGGAGAAGACCATCGACAGCTTGCCCGACTTCCCGGAGCGGCTGAAGACGCTGGTGCTGCACATGATTTTGTCGCACCATGGCAAGCTGGAGTTTGGCTCGCCCAAGCTGCCCATGATTCCCGAGGCGCTGGTGCTCAACTTCCTCGACGACCTGGACGCCAAGATGCAAGCCGTGGCTGGCGAGTTTGAGAAGTCCGCGCGCGAGGGCAAAGGGCCGGACGAGTTGACCAACAAGGTCTGGGCGCTGGATCAGAGACAGTTGCTGAATACGAAGAGATGGCTGGGGGAAGAAAAGGGCAGGGAATAGGGAACAAGGAGTGGGGAGTAGAAAGACGGGTAATTGGGGGACCGGCTCTCGGTGCTTGCGGGAGAGGAACTTCTCTAAAGAACGATAAAGACAATAAAAGCCGATAGTTATAGGTATCCCACCTTAGGCGCGATGAAACTGCGCCGAAGGTGGGGCACCCCGATTCTTATGCTTACCCTACGAACCAATTCCACTGCTCCTCGGTTAGCGGCACAACCGAGAGGCGACCGATGAGGACCAGTGGGGACTCTGCAAACAGCGGGTCGGCTTTGATGGCGGCCAGAGTCTTTGGCTGCTGGAGGCGCTTGCCCACCTTGACGCGGACGATGGGGATCTTGGGGTCGGTGGGGTCCACGCTCAGCACGGTGCCGGTGCCGACGGCGGTGCGCTCGTCGCCGGTGTGGTAAAAGATCCACTTGGTTCCAGCCTTCATTTCGCGTAAATACTTGACGGCGGTGGGGTTGGTCACCCCATCCCAAACGGTTTCCTGGTCGCGGAGGAAGTCGTCGAAGGAGTAGACGGCGGGCTCGGTTTTGAAGAGGAAGTAGGGCATGAGGACTATCGTAAGGGAGAAGTGAGGAAACAGGGAATAGGGAGTAGAGAAGGAAGATTAAGGAATGACGACGCCTCTGCTGCCTTCTCCCTATTCCTGCCGTTGCCCGTTACAATCAAGAGAATATGATTCGATTCTCAACTGCCGGCGAGTCTCATGGAGAGGCTCTCATTGCGCTGGTTTCCGGCTTGCCGGCCGGCGTGCCTGTCGATCTGGACTTCGTGAATCGCGAACTGTGGCGCCGCCAGCAGGGGTATGGCCGCGGCGGCCGCATGAAAATCGAGACCGACAAGGCCCATGTGCTCTCTGGAGTGCGCCACGGCAAGACCATCGGCGCGCCCATCGCCATTGAAATTGTGAACCGCGACTGGAAGAACTGGGAGAGCAAACTGCCGGTGGAAGCCGGGGACGCGGCTCTGCACCAGACGGTGGCCTCGCCGCGGCCTGGGCACGCCGATTTGGCTGGGGCTCTGAAGTACGATTTTCCCGACGCCCGCTACGTGCTGGAGCGCGCTTCGGCCCGCGAGACAACTTCCCGGGTTGCGGCTGGTGCCTTTGCCAAGTTGATGCTGAAGGAGTTGGGTATCGAGGTGGCCAGCCACGTGATCCGCGTGGGCAGCGTGGAGTTGGAGCGCGCCGCTACATGGGACGAGATTGTTGGGCTCGACGCGCGCGACGAGGTGGTGCTGGGCTGCGTGGATGCAGTCACCGAAGCGCGGATGAAGGAACAGGTGGAAGAGGCTTCGCGCACCGGCGATACGGTGGGCGGGGTTTTCGAAGTGGTGGTGCACGGCGTGCCTGCCGGCCTGGGTACTTATGTGAATTGGGATGAGCGGCTGGACGGCTTGCTGGCCCAGTCGGTGATGAGCTTGCAAGCGGTGAAGGCGGTCGAGATTGGGCGCGGCGTGGTTGCCGCTGAGTCGTTCGGTTCCGTGGTGCACGACCCGATTCAATATTCCGAGGAGAATAACGGCAAGCCGACACGGTTTACTCGTCCGCAGAACAACGCCGGGGGTATCGAGGGCGGGGTTTCAAACGGCGAGGACATCGTGGTGCGGGGGTATTTGAAGCCCATTTCGACGCTGCGGCGTCCGCTGGAGTCGGTGCGGTTCGATACGCGCGAGACGACTAGCGCCAGCTATGAGCGGAGCGATATTTGTGTGGTGCCCGCGGCCGGAGTGGTGGCCGAAGCTATGGTTGCCCTCACCGTCGCAGCCCAGGCCCAGCAGAAATTCGGCGGCGACTCGGCCCTCGAAATGAAACGAAATTTTCTGGGGTACATCGAACAGATACGGAGCTATTAGTCAAAAAATGATTCTGAAGATTGTCAAATACCCGGAACCGGTGCTTCAGCAGCCCGGCGAACCCGTCACGGAGTTCAATGCGGAGCTGCGTAAGCTGGCGGACGATATGTTCGAGACCATGTACGCCGGAGAAGGCGCCGGGTTGGCAGCGCAGCAGGTGGGCATTGCCAAGCGGCTGGCGGTCATCGACCTGAGCGGCGGCAAGGACCCCAAGCAGAAGCTGGTGCTGGTGAACCCGGAGATCATTTCTCGCGAAGGCAAACTCTACGAAACAGAGGGCTGCCTCAGCTTTCCGGACATCATGGAGAAGGTGGTGCGCGCCGCCAAGGTGAGCGTGCGGGCCCAGGACCTGGATGGCAAGTGGTTCGAGATGGAGGGCGTTGACCTGCTTTCGCGCTGCTTCCAGCACGAGATCGACCACCTGGACGGGATGCTGTTCATCTTCCGCATGAGTGCCTTGAAGCGCGACCTGGTGCAGCGCAAGATCCGCAAGTTGCAGCGTGCGGGCGAGTGGTAGACGCCAAGATGATGAGCACGACGAGGCCGCTGAAGCTGGTGTTCTGCGGGACTCCGCAGTTTGCCGTGCCCACGCTGGAAGCACTGCTGGCCGCCAGGCATGAAGTCGCATTGGTCGTTTCGCAACCCGACCGGCCTGTGGGCCGCAAACAGGAGCTTGCCGCTCCCCCGGTGAAGCAGTGTGCCCTGGCCGCCGGGCTGCCAGTTACGCAGCCGGAGAAGATTCGCAACAACACCGAATTCCGCGCCCAGCTTGAAGCGATTGCGCCGGACGCCATTGTTGTCGTGGCCTATGGGCGGATCATTCCGCCGTGGATGCTGGCGCTGCCGCGGTTGGGCTGCATCAACCTGCACGGGTCGCTGCTGCCCAAGTACCGCGGCGCAGCGCCCATCCAGTGGGCTGTGGCCATGGGCGATGCGGTGACCGGCAATACCACCATGTTTTTGGAGGAAGGGCTCGATACGGGGCCGATCCTGCTGCAACAAACGCTCCCCATTGGCCCGGACCAGACGGCCGTGGAGCTTT
>JAATFE010000272.1 GCA_015655365.1 Terriglobales bacterium | reverse complement strand
TGGGTCCCCTGCTCGGCTGGACCGCCGCCCGCGGGCGCATCGAGTGGCCGGCCGTGGCTCTTTTCGCCATCCTCTTCGTCTGGCAGTTTCCCCACTTCATGGCCATCGCCTGGCTCTACCGCGACGACTACGCCCAGGCCGGCATTCGCATGTTGCCCGTGGTGCAGCCCGACGGCTGGTCCACCGTGGCCGAGGCCCTGTTTTTTGCCATGGTCATGATTCCCGTCAGCCTGGCTCCCTGGCGGCTGGGCATGGCCGGCGTCACCTATGCCGTACTGGCCACGCTGCTCGGCCTTTTTTACCTTGCCTACACCGTTCGTTTCGCAGGCATCCTGCACGCCAAAACAGAGACCGAAAGCCGCATGTTGGCGCGCGATCTGCTCAAGGTCAGCGTCCTCTACCTGCCCCTGCTTTTCACCACGCTCATGCTCTGCGCCACGGCATCGCATTAGCTCTCTGGCGCTCGTGGTTAAACCAATATTGGGTGCCCCATGTCCCGATTCTGGGACATGGGAAGGCACGATACTCAAACGCAACATTCAAAACACGCAGTCATGGACCTAGCAAGTTATGACGAATACAACCCCATCCAGCACCCGCCCCGCCGTCGCCACCATTTTGATCGTTAGCGCGGCGGCCACGGCGTTTCTCTTCTGGCTTATCTACGTCCATCCCGCCGCCGATGCCGCCAGCGCCCGCTTCGCTTTTTTGCCCGCCCTCAATGCCCTGCTCAACGGACTCAGCGCCACCGCCCTGCTCATTGGCTATATCTTCATCCGGGCGCGCCGCATTCCGGCTCACCGGGCATCCATGCTCACCGCCTTTACCTTCTCCACGCTCTTTCTGGTCAGCTACATCCTCCACCACGCGCTCCACGGCGACGTCCGCTACCCGCTTCACGCGGCCTTGCGCTCGGTCTATCTTCCGCTGCTGGCCAGCCACATTCTGCTGGCCATTGTGGCCCTCCCCCTGATCCTGATTACTTTCTTTTTTTCGCTCAGCGGCAGAATTCCCCAGCACCGCAAGATCGCCCGCTGGACTTTTCCGCTGTGGCTCTACGTCTCAATCACCGGCGTGGTCACCTACGTGATGCTGCGTCTGGCGCAGGGATAGAATTGCTCATGCCTGAAGGTCCGTTCGCACCAACCCGCCGCGAAGCAGCGCAGCCCGACGACGGCACCCGCCAACTGCTGCAATGGGGTGCGTCCATCGTCGGATCGGGTCTGGCGGCTGCCTTACTACTCATCACGGTTCTCGGCGGCTTTTCGCCCACCGGAGCCAGCACCAACACCGGCTGGTTCGCCCTCATTGTCGCCCTGGTGTGTCTTCCCTTTGGCAGTCTGCTGCTGGGCCTCGGCGTGGCCAAATGGCTGCGCAACCGCTCCATCGCCCGCCGCGGCTGACCGCTGCAGTCACCTTGCCCAATGAAAATCGGGGCACATACGTTGTGAAGTCGCTCTAGGTCTTTGACCAATTGATTTTGTACCTTGGGTTCGTGCTATCCCAGGTCTCAAAAGCGAGACCTGGGGCACCCAGCGCTGGTACGAATTCGTGCAGTCAAAGATCTAATATGAGAAGCGGAGACGCCTATGTTCACACCGCAGCCGATTGGATTTGTACGCAGCCCCTTTAGCGATGCAGCCGCAATTCCCAAGGGCCTGGGCGCCCGCCACGATGAGGAAGGCACGCTCGAAATCCTGCCCGAATTTGCCGCCGGTCTCACCGACATCGAGGGCTATTCGCATCTCTACGTGATCTGGGCCTTCGACCGCGCTGGCGGCTTCGATTTGATGGTCACGCCGCCCACCGACAACCGGCCCCACGGCGTCTTCACCACGCGCTCTCCGCGCCGTCCCAACCCGCTTGCCCTGACGGTTGTCGAACTGCTGCGCCGCGAAGGCGGCTCACTCTATATCCGCGGCATCGATATGCTCGACGGCACGCCCATCCTCGACATCAAGCCCTATCTCTCCAGCATCTCGCCAGAAAAACTGCGCCGCGGATGGCTCGGAGAAGCCGAAGCGCGCAAAGCCTGAACCAGGCAGGTCTATTCGCCCGTATAGATACACCCGCTGGTGCAGGTTTCCTTTACCACAACGCTGCTCAGCGCGGGCAGCTCCGGTTTCAGCCGCAGCCACAGCCATCGCGCCAGATTTTCGCTGGTCGGATTCTCCAGACCCGCAACCTCGTTCAGGCAGCGGTGGTCGATCTGGTCCTCGATACCTTTGAAGGCTTTTTTGACATCGGCAAAGTCCAGAACCCAGCCCAGATGCGGGTCCACAGGTCCCGAAACATGCAATTCCAGATGAAAGCTGTGCCCATGCAGGCGGCCGCACTTGTGCCCCGCGGGAACGTTGGGCAGCCAGTGCGCCGCCTCAATCGAGAATTCCTTGAAGATTTCCATCGATCCCATTCTATGGAATGCCTACAAACTTGTGGGTTTGCAGGCTCTATCGCCACTGTGGATGGTCGAGGCAGTAGCGCACCGCAAGGTCCGTATTGGCCACGCGGCTCGGCCCATCCATCGGCTGCAAAAAGAAATTCCTGAAGCAAAGCGGCTCAAATTCCGCCGGCATCGCTCCCTGCTGCGGAAACACCAGCTTCAGTTCGTCGCCGCTGCGCTGCACCAGCTTGGTTCCGGCCTTGGGGCTCACGCAGAGCCAGTCCAGACCCATCGGAGCTTTGACCGTCCCGTTGGATTCAACGGCAATCTCGAATTTGCACAGATGCAGCGCCGCAATCAGGCTCGTATCCAGTTGCAGCAGCGGCTCACCGCCGGTGCAAACCACAAACCGCTTGCCCTTCGACGAATCCTGGGGCCATTTCTCTTCAATCGCGGCAGCCAAATCCGCAGCGGACTCGAACTTCCCGCCGCCCTCGCCATCCACGCCCACAAAATCCGTGTCGCAGAAGCGGCATTGCGCCTTGGCCCGGTCCTCTTCGCGGCCCGACCACAAATTGCACCCGGAAAACCGGCAGAAAACCGCTGCGCGGCCCGTCTGCACCCCTTCGCCCTGCAAGGTATAGAAGATCTCTTTGACGGCGTAGCTCATGCTGTGGCCTGGTCTTCCCGATACCGCAACGGGTCCACAAGCCCATTCTCCTTGAAGCCCTTTTGCCGCAACAGGCAGGAGTCGCACTGTCCGCACGGCTCACCCGCCTGCGAGGGGTCGTAGCAACTGCTGGTCAGCGAGTAGTCCACGCCCAACTCGATTCCCTTGGCAACAATCTGCGCCTTGGTCATGGCAATCAGCGGTGTGTGAATCTTGAGCGCTTGCCGCCCTTCCACCCCGGCCTTGGTCGCCAGGTTGGCCATCTTCTCGAACGCCTCGATAAACTCCGGCCGGCAGTCGGGGTAACCCGAGTAGTCCAGCGCGTTCACTCCAATGAAAATGTCGCTCGATCCCAGCACCTCGGCCCAGGCCAGCGCAAACGACAGAAAAATCGTGTTGCGCGCCGGAACATAAGTGATGGGAATCCCGTGCCCCATCTCCCCCGCCGTGCGTCCCTTGGGAACCGCAATGTCGTCGGTCAGCGCCGAGCCGCCAAAAATGCGCAGATCGATGGCCGCAACCCGGTGCCCCGCCACGCCGATGGACGCAGCAACCCGCTTGGCCGCCTCCAGTTCCACAATGTGCCTCTGGCCATAGGAGAAAGACAACGCATACAGCTCGTAGCCCTGGCTACGGGCAATCGCCAGAACCGTGGAGGAGTCCAGCCC
>JAATFE010000141.1 GCA_015655365.1 Terriglobales bacterium | reverse complement strand
GCGGCCCACAGCAGCACGGCAGCCACCGAGCCCCAGGTGCCGGGGCCGGGCTTGCCAAATCCCGCGCCGAAGAAGGTCGCCACCGTCCAGGCCCAAAAAGTCTTGTGTTCGGCGGGCGCTGCGGTCGGCTCGCTAGTAGTCGTCATCGGAATCTCCGGGCAACCGCGGCAGGTTTTCCAGAACCTCGGGGTCGACGATGGGGGAACTGATCTTGTAGACGCCCATGGCCCACTTGCCAAGGTCGATCTTGCGGCAGCGGTCGCTGCAAAACGGAAAGTCCTCGTCTGTGACTTGAACCAACATGCCGCAGGTGGGGCAACGGAGAATTTTAACGGATTTTTTCTTGGCAGCCATTGATTGATTCCACTTTACAGCGCTTCACCGACGATGCGTGCCACCACGTCGTACTCGTGAGCTTCTGTAATCACTGCATTGTAAAACCGTCCGGGCTCCAGCGCTTCCAAATCGCCAAAATCGTTGATGTAGACCTTGCCGTCGATCTCCGGCGCGTGGAACTGGGTGCGGCCTTCCCACAGCAGCGGCGTTTCTTCGCTTTCGCCCTCGGCCAGCAGAACCAGTTCGCGGCCCACCCACTGCTGCTTGGCGTGCTTGCTGATCGCTTGCTGCAACTTCATCAGGCGGCGCTTCCTCGCTTCAATGGTCCGCTTGGGAACCTTGGCGTCGAGCGCAAACGCCCCCGAGCCTTCCTCGTCCGAATAGCTGAAAACCCCCAGCCAGTCGAGTTTCGCTTTGCCGATAAACTCTTCCAAAAGTTCGAAGTCGCCGAGCGACTCGCCCGGAAAACCCACGATGAACGAGGTCCGCAGCGCAATGCCGGGAACCGTGGCGCGCGCATTGGCCAGAGTCTTGAGAAAAATGTCTCCGCTGGCGCCGCGCTTCATGCGCTTCAGAACCGAGGGCGCCGCGTGTTGCAGCGGCACATCCAGGTACTTGCAGATGTTGTCGTGCTTGGCGATGGTGTCCAGCAGTCGCTGCGTCACGCGGTTGGGATAGGCGTAAAGGAAGCGCAGCCAGCGCAGTCCTTCAATTCCGGCCAGTTCGTCCAGCAGCAGCGCCAGGCCGTCTTTCAGTCCCAGGTCTTCGCCGTAACAGGTGGTGTCCTGCCCGATGAGAGTAATTTCCCGCACGCCTTGCGCCACCAGTTGCCGCGCCTCGGCCACCACCGACTCGAACCGCCGCGAGCGGAATTTGCCGCGCAGATTGGGGATGACGCAGAAGGTGCAAGGATGGTCGCAGCCCTCGGCAATCTTGATGTAGGCCGAAGACTTCGGTGTAGTCAGCACCCGTGGGGTCTTCTCGTCATAAAGATACGTCGGCAATTGGTGAGCCGCGCCCTCCCAGTCGTCGCGGCTGAAGCGCCCCTGCTGCTCGCGCAAGTCGCCTTCGGGCCGAGAACTTGCCGTTCGGGCGTTCTTGTCTCCGCGGCCGAAAGCTGTCGCGGAGGAGGAGGCCAAGTGGGTGCCCGATTGCGATTCCTGACCCGGCCGCTTGTCGGCGCTGCCGCTCAAAATAGTGAACGGCGACGCGGAAGCCGGAACGGCCGCGAGGCCTGCGGCTTCGAGAATCGCATCCAACTCGCCGGTGCCCACCACGGCGTCCACTTCCGGAATGCTCTTGCGAATCTCGTCGCGGTAGCGCTCCACCAGGCACCCGGCCACGATGAGTTTTTTGGCCGAGCCTGAGGTTTTGTGGCGCGCCATCTCCAGAATCGTGTCGATGGACTCCTGCTTGGCCGTGTCGATAAAGCTGCACGTGTTGACGATGAGGATTTCGGCCTCTTCGGGATGGGAGGTCAGCCGCGCGCCGGCGCGGTCCAGCAGGCCCATCATTACCTCGGAATCGACGAGGTTCTTGGGGCAGCCTAACGAGATAAAGCCCACGGAAGGGGCCGTGGGAGAGGGAAGTTTGCTCACCCTTCTATTGTACCGGGGAAGCGATTTGCGGGTATGAAAGCTGGAGCCGAGCCTTCCCTGCGCCTCGTTTTGGCTAGGCCCGCTATGGGTGCTAAAATCTATCAGTGCCGGGTCCTACGCGACGTAATCCCGCCAATCCCGCCAGGTCCGGAAGGAAGCAACGGTAACGGGCTAGTGCGTGTGCAGTAGGTCACCCGGTACTTTTTTTGTGTGCCATGGGCACGTTTTACGTAAACCCAAAGCGCTTTAGTCCACTGCTCCCGAGCGATTTTTCCCCAACTGCCGAGGCGCAGCCGTACTGTCATTCCCATGTTGAGCGGCAGCCGGGGTCTTCCTCCCGCGGTCCAGCCGCAAGGAGAACTGCATTGACCCTCTCCGTTCGTCCCGTGGTGGGCCGGCGCTGCAAAATTACCGCGCTCGGCACCTACGTCCCCCCTCAAGTCCTCACCAATCAAGACCTCGAAAAAATGGTGGATACCAACGACCAGTGGATCATGGAGCGCACCGGCATCCGTGAGCGCCACGTGCTGGCCAAAGGCCTGGGCACCAGCGATATGTGCGTCGAAGCCGCCAAAAAGTGCCTCGCGCAGCGCGGCATCGAGGCCAGCGAGATCGAGGCCATCATCGTGGGTACGGTGACGCCGGACATGATGTTCCCCGCCACGGCTTGCCTGGTGCAAGACAAGATCGGCGCCAAGGGCGCCTGGGGATTCGACGTTTCTGCCGGCTGCTCGGGCTTCGTCTTCGCCCTGCAAGCGGGCGTCAAGCTCATCGAGAGCGGCGCGCACAAGATGGTGCTCGTCTGCGGCGCGGACGCCAATACCCGCATGACCGACTACACCGACCGCACCACCTGCGTTCTGTTCGGTGACGGCGGCGGCGCGGTTCTTCTTGAGCCCTGCGAAGAGGGCGAAATCGGCTTCATTGACTACGTGCACGAAGTCGACGGCTCGGGCGGTCCTGCCCTGAACCTTCCCGGCGGCGGCAGCCTGAATCCTTCCACCCACGAGACCGTGGACAAGAAGATGCACTACATCCATCAGGACGGCCCCGCGGTCTACAAATTCGCCGTGCGCAAGATGGCCGAGGCCACCACCAAGGTGCTGGAGCGCAACGGCGTCACCGGCGCGGACCTGGGCTGTTTCATTCCCCACCAGGCCAACAAGCGCATCATCACCTCTACTGCGGACCGGCTGGGCTTGGACCCGGAGCGGGTGATCATCAACATCGACAAGTACGGCAACACCTCGGCAGGCACTATCCCCCTGGCCATGGAGACCGCCGTCGAAGAAGGCAAGATGAAGAAGGGCGACCTGATCCTGATTGCTTCGGTCGGCGCAGGCTTCTCGGTCGGCGCGGCTCTCCTCCGCTGGGAGATCTAAAAAGCAGCGGGGTTAGCTAAGAAAGCGGAGTTAGTTAAAAGCGGTGTTAGCGGAGTTAGCAAAAAAGGCCGGTCCCCTCGGGGATCGGCCTTTTCGCTGTTTGCGTCTGTGCTGGGATGCTTCCGAGGAGTAGACCAATGCCTGGGCAAGCCTTGCTAACCCCGCTAACCCGGCTAGCTCCGCTAACTCCGCTCGTCTAGCTAGCCATTAAGGCAAAAGCTATATTCCGGCAGCACGCCGCACTCCGCGGCCATGCGGAAGAAAACTCTCATGCCTTCCAGGCAATCGTCGTCGAGCACATAGTGGATGTTGGTGGTCAGATAAGTCCGAATGGTCTCTTCCGACAGGGGCAGCTTGCGCGACCACTCGGCCGTCAAGGCGTCGATGTTCTTCATCCCATGGTCCCGTGACTCGATGAAGTCGGCAATGATCTTGTCATCCACCGGGCCGCGTCCCGTAATGCCCCATACGGCCGAAACAAAGGGAAGGCCGGTCAAGCCGCGCCACTCCCCGGCCATATCATGATAAGCCAAGTCCTCGCCGGTGCGCTCATAGCGGTTGGCGCGTTCTTCCAGGGCCATCAGGGCCGGGTCGCCGATCAGGATGGCGGCATCGGCGCGCTCCAGCATGGTGTCCAGGTCGGCAGCCATCGGCAAAAAAGGAACGGCCGGGTTGCCCCACTTGTGAAACAGAATGTGCGCATAGGCCAGCGTGGCGCGGCTCGCCATGTCCGCGGCCACCGTCTGCACGGCGTTCAGCGGCTGGCTGGCGCGACGCACCAGCAGCAGCGACCGTACCCGCGCCTTGGAAGCAATCACGCAGCCGGGCAGGATGCGCAGGGCGGGGTTGGTGGCCAGCGCGGCAATCGGAACCAGTCCGATATCCGCCGTGCCCGAGGCCAGCCGGTTGGCGCACTCGGCGGGTAACATCCGGTCGATCTGGTAGCGGGTGGCCAGCGGGCCGTCAAGGGGGGAATGCTCGAAATCCCACATCAAGGGAGCGGGATTAAGAAAGTCGATGGCAGCGATACGAAGACGAGAATCTTGACTCACTCTCTTTAGACTACGCCTTTGGCAGGAAGATTCGGAGGCGCATCCGTAAAGTCAACAGTTTAGGCTTGACACAGACCCCGTTCGGGGGTAACTTTGGCCCAAATTCCAGAAAGCTGACCGTTGGTTTCCTGTGAAGAAAATCAAGTATCTCCATTTCCGCCCGAAAGCATCCCCGCGATGATGCTCCCGCCCCAGGACGCGGTTTTGCCGGCAACGCCTCAGTTGGACGAGGACCGGCTGGCTTGGCTGGCCTTGGCGCTTTCCCCAGGCCTCGGCCCCAAGCGCATCCTGGACGCCATGCGCGAACTGGATGCTCCCGGCCTCATCTTTTCCCTGCCTCTCACTTCGCTTGAAGGTCTCCGGTTCCCGGCGCAAGCCGCGCAATTTATCTTTGACGGCAAGGCCCGTCAGGCGGCCGAGGAAGAATGGGCGCGGGTGGGGTCGCAAGGCGCAACCGTGGTTACGTTTTCCTGCCCGGAGTACCCCGAGCGGCTCAAGGAGATCTACGACCCGCCGCCGGTGCTCTGGGTGCGCGGCCCGGCGCGTCTGCTTTCCCGGCCGGCCATTGCCGTGGTCGGCACACGCCATCCCACCCCTTACGGCTCGGGCATGGCGGAGATGCTGGCGCGCGATCTGGCAGTGCGGCGTTTGCTCATCGTCAGCGGCATGGCGCGCGGCATCGATTCCTGCGCCCACCGCGGCGCTCTGGCGGCGCGCATGCCCACGGTGGCCGTCTGGGGCACGGGCATCGACGTCATCTACCCCAAGGAAAACAAGAAGCTGGCCGAGGAGATTCTGGACACCGGTGGGGCCATCGTCTCCGAGGTGCCCATGGGCACCTTTCCCGCGCCGCAGAACTTTCCCCGCCGCAACCGCATCCTGAGCGGTCTCAGCGTTGCGGTGCTGGTGGTGGAGGCGGCGGAGAACTCCGGCACCCGCGTCACCGCCCGTTGCGCCGAAGAGCAGAATCGCGACCTCTACGCGGTTCCCGGCAACGTGACCAGCAAGGGCTCGTGGACCCCTAACACGCTGATTAAACAGGGCGCCAAACTGGTGGCCACCTGGGAAGATGTGTGGGAGGACCTGCCCTCGCTGGTGCGCCTGGAACTGGAAGCCGAGGCCCCGTCTGAATCCAAATCGGAAGCCACCGCATCTCTATTGCCTGACCCGGTGCTGCGGCCCCAGGAGGCCATGGTGCTCGAGGTCCTCCGCTCCGACCAGTCCCTCCAACTCGACGAAATTCTCGATCTGCTGGAGACGCAGTTGACCTCCTCTGAGGTTTTTACAGCTCTCTTCGAGCTGGAAATCACGGGCCGCATCCGGAGCCTGCCGGGCAAAAATTACGTCAGGACGATGTGAAGTGCAGAGATCAGGGAGCAGAGGTCATTTGGTTCACGGACCGGTTGAGGCTTGAATTGTTCACCTTGACCAGTGAGAAGTGACGCGCTACGCTATACGCATGATTAAGAGCTTCCGTCATAGCGGCATCGAGAGATTCTTTGCCACTGGAAGCAAAGCTGGAATTCAGCCCGCCCATGCCGCCAAACTTTCGATCCAATTGTTTCAATTGAACCGGGCAAAAACTCCAAACGACATGGACGCTCCCGGTTGGGGATTGCATCCTCTCCACGGCGATCTTGAGCACCATTGGACCGTGAAGGTCAACGGCAATTGGCGCTTGACGTTCAAATTCGAAGGCGAGAATGTGATCCTCGTTGACTACCGGGATTACCACTAGGAGCGAAAATATGCGCATGCACAACCCGCCGCACCCCGGAAAAGTGATTCGGGAGTTTCTCGGCAATATCGATATAACAACGGCTGCAAAACACTTGAAGGTTTCGCGCGCAACGCTCTCCCGCATCCTCAATGGCAAGGCTGGGGTCTCGGCAGATATGTCGCTGCGTCTTTCTGCCGCCTTTGGAACCCACGCCGAGATTTGGTATGAGCTGCAAACGGACTACGATATGTGGCGGGCATCCCAGAAAGCGCAGCCAAAGATAGAGCCATTCCATCGCGCTGCCTAGGTGCCTTCGAGGGAATTTTCTGAACAAGTGGAATCTAGCCAGAACCGGAACGCGTACGAGGAGGCTCGTCGGCATGAAAGAGATCGTTTTTGAAGTGATCCAGGACGCTGACGGCGGGTTCACCGCCGAATCGATCGGCGAAAGCATCTTCACCCAAGCCGGCAGTTGGGACGAACTGAAAGCCAACGTGAGGGAAGCCGTCCAGGCCTTCTATTTCGACTCGGTTCCCCCTGCTTCCATCCGTCTGCGTCTGGTGCGTGACGAGGTGCTGGCCGTCGCATGAAACTTCCACGCGACCTGAGCGGTGAAGACCTGATCAAGCATGCAAGTACTGGGGGTATGAAAGAATCCATCAGGTGGGCAGTCACGTCATTTTGCAGACGCAGCAGCCGACTCCTCATCGTATCGCTGTCCCGGCTCACACGCCCTTGAGAATCGGTACGTTGAATGGGATTCTCTCCAGCGTTGCGGCACACAAGGACATACCAAAAGAAGAGATTCTCAAACACATGTAGCGTTTCTCCCAGCAAATGCAAAAACGATGGGGCTGGCTAGCTGTGAAGTTTCAACAGGTTGTCCATTCGATCTGAACGCGAGAAGCTGGTTGTGACGAGCAACGAGTTTTTCGAAGAGGAGATCGAATGGACTATCACAAGAATGCCCGATTGGTCGTTCATAGTCGAGAGCAATTGGCTCGACTGGTGATGGAGCAGGGTCAGACGCGGAAGGCCGTGGCTTTAGCTTTTCATGT
>JAATFE010000497.1 GCA_015655365.1 Terriglobales bacterium | reverse complement strand
CTCTGGAGTCTCGGCTTTCAGCAATCGCGCTATAGCTACATGTCACAAGCTCGCGTGCTGGAAGTTGCACAGCGCCTCCGTGCGGATTCGATACCCGCCGATGCCATCTATCTTGACATCGATTTTCAAGAGAAGAATCGCCCCTTCACGGTGGACCGCGCCGCCTTCCCCGATCTTCCCGGCATGATCGCAAAACTCAAGGCAGAAAATTTTCACCTCGTGGCAATCACCGATCTGCATATTGCCAATCTGCCGAAACAAAATTATTTTGCCTACGACAGCGGAATGGCTGGCGATCATTTTGTCAAAAATCCGGACGGCTCGGTTTACACGGGGCGCGTGTGGCCGGGACCCAGTGTGTTCCCGGACTTCACTCGTCAGCAAACCCGCGCGTGGTGGGGCTCGCTCTATCGCGACCTGCGCCAGAACGGCGTCGAAGGTTTCTGGAACGACATGAACGAGCCTTCCGTCTTCGATTCGCCGACCAATACCATGCCCGTCGATATTGTGCACCGCATCGACGAGCCGGGGTTTGCAGCCCGCACGGCAACGCACGCCGAAATTCACGCCGTTTATGGCATGGAGAACTCACGCGCCACCTTCGACGGTTTGCGGAAGCTCGATCCAGACCTTCGCCCCTTTGTCCTCACGCGGGCAACGTTTGCGGGCGGACAACGATACGCGGCCACCTGGACCGGAGACAACAGCAGCAGTTGGAACCATCTGCGTTTAGCCACGCCGATGCTCGAAAATCTCGGCATGAGCGGATTCGCGTTTAGTGGAGCAGACGTGGGCGGATACGCCGGGACTCCGTCTTCTGAATTATTGACCAAGTGGATCGAGGTAGGTGCATTTCAACCCATCGACCGCGACCATACCGAGAAAGGAACCGGCGATCAAGAGCCATGGGTCGGAGGTCCAGAGCAAGAGGCAATCCGGCGTCACTTCATCGAGACTCGCTATCGGCTGATGCCCTATCTCTATACGCTCGCCGAAGAAGCCTCTCGCACCGGGCTGCCCATGTTGCGGCCTTTGTTCATGGAATTCCCGGAGGCTGCGCCCGATCGCCATCCCATCGACACGGATAACGACGCCGCGAGCGAGTTCATGCTCGGCCCCAACCTGCTCATCGCTCCGCCGCCGTATCCCGACGCGCTGGATAACTACGCCGTTGAACTTCCTTCGGCTGACTGGTACGACTTCTGGACCGGAGCCAGGATTGTTCCGTCCGCTTTGCCGGTTCTTGCCGCTCCTGGCCCAGTGCCTGATGCAAGCCACAAGGCGCCTCTCACCATCCAGGTAGCGCCGGAACTAGCCAAGCTGCCGGTCTTCGTTCGAGCAGGTTCGATCTTGCCCATCGCGCCCATTGTCCAGAGCACGAACGAAACCCCGAAGGGACCGTTGACGCTCCGCGTTTATGTGGGCGATCAATGCGCGGGCGAACTCTATCAGGACGACGGAAAGACCTACGCCTTTCAACACGGCGCCTTTCTGCGGATGAAATTCAGTTGCAGAATATCCGCAGATGGATTCCATCTGGAGATTGGCGCGCATGAAGGGTCCTACCCTGCGTGGTGGAAGGAAATTCGTGCCGAGGTCTACGGCTGGACGCCCACGCAGACAGAAATCTTCGTGAATCGAAAAGAGGTCTCCGCGCACGTGGACCGGAACCAGCAGAGCACTGATTTCGTGATCGCGGACGACGGAAAAGGCGCCGAGATCGATATGAAGTAGGCCACTGCCTTTCAGAGATAGTTCGCGAAGAGAAAAACGATGGACGCCAAAGAGATGGGGATGGCAGAGCATCAATGCCGTCCTCATCCCTTTGGCGTTTCAGGCGTCCGGTGATCCGACAGCCTTTCCCGCAGCATAAAGCGCCGCGGGTTTGCAGGACTTTACCATAAACCACTTCCGCCTCATAGACTCTTTGGTAATGTCGAAGCCGCCCCATCGAGGGCAGTTTTCCTTGACACCAAATCGCAATCGGCATACAGTCAGTAGGGTTACGGTTCCCCACAGACACAATATATGGGCTAAGAGGGAAGCCGGTCCCGTCACATCGATCACTCCGGCGCTGCCCCCGCAACTGTAAGCGAAGAGCTGCAATCCCTTCATGTCACTGCCTCCTGAGTGGGGTGGGAAGACGGGATTGCCGCAGCGACCCGCGAGCCAGGAGACCTGCCGTAGCAAACGAATCGTCCACGGGCGGGGTGTACCGGTGGGTCGCTTGCACGCGTTGGCTCTCCGCCATTTCGCTCTCATGCAATGCGCCCGGCCAGACATTCCCGCCCCGCAGCTAAAGGATTGCCAATGTCTGTCTCTCCCGTTCTTCCGCCCAGCACTGTGATCAAGCGCAGCGGCGTTACCGCTCCGTTCGACGGCGCTAAAATCTGCTCCGCAATCGAGCGCGCCGGAAAAGCCACCGGCGCATTCGACGCCAGCGAAGCCCAGTTGCTCGCCATCCAGGCGCTCAAAGTCCTGGCCCATCGCTTTCACGACCGCGCCCCGCACATCGAGCAGATTCAGGATGTGGTGGAGCAGGTGCTCATCTCCGCCAATCACTTTGCCACCGCGCGCGCCTACATCGTTTACCGCGAGCAGCGCACGCGTCTGCGCAGCGATCGGCGCACGCTGGTCGATGTGGCATCGTCGATGAACGAGTACCTGGAGCGCGCCGACTGGCGCGTGAACGCCAATGCGAACCAGGGCTACTCGCTGGGCGGGCTGATCTTGAACGTCTCCGGCAAAGTGGTGGCCAACTACTGGCTCTCGCACGTCTATGCGCCGGAGATTGGCCGCGCCCATCGCGAGGGCGATCTGCATATTCACGACCTGGATATGCTGGCCGGCTATTGCGCCGGATGGTCGCTGCGCATGTTGCTGATCGAGGGGTTGAACGGAGTTCCGGGCAAGGTGGAAGCTGGACCGCCAAAGCATCAGTCCAGCGCCGTCGGACAGATCGTCAACTTTCTCGGCACTCTGCAAAACGAATGGGCAGGCGCACAGGCGTTCAGTTCGTTCGACACCTACATGGCGCCCTTTATTCGCAAGGACAACTTGCCCTACGCCGAGGTGCGGCAGTCGATTCAGGAGCTGGTTTACAACCTGAATGTGCCGTCGCGCTGGGGCACGCAAACGCCGTTCACCAATCTGACATTTGACTGGACCTGCCCCGAAGATCTGCGCGATCAGATTCCCGTGGTTGGCGGCGAGACCATGCAGTTCACCTACGGCGATTTGCAGGCCGAGATGGACATGATCAATCGCGCCTACATCGAAGTGATGACCGCGGGCGACGCCAAGGGCCGCGTCTTCACCTTCCCCATTCCCACCTATAACATCACCCCCGATTTCCCCTGGGAAAGTGAAAACGCGGAGCGTCTCTTCGAGATGACCGCCAAGTACGGGCTGCCCTATTTTCAGAATTTTCTCAACTCCGAGCTGAAACCGAACATGGTTCGCTCCATGTGCTGCCGCCTGCAACTGGACCTGACCGAATTACTGAAGCGCGGTAACGGCCTGTTCGGCAGCGCGGAACAGACCGGATCCATCGGCGTGGTCACGCTCAACTGTGCGCGTCTCGGCTATCTGCATCGCGGCGACGAGGCTGCCCTCTTCCAGCGCCTCGACGAGCTGCTCAATATCTCCCGCACCAGCCTGGAGATCAAGCGCAAAGTTATCCAGCGCCACATGGACAACGGCCTTTTCCCCTACACCAAACGCTATCTCGGCTCGCTGCGCAATTTCTTCTCCACGCTGGGCGTGAACGGCATCAATGAGATGATTCGCAACTTCACCAGCGACGAGCACGACATTACCTCGGCGTGGGGCCACGCTTTTGCCGTGCGCTTTCTCGATCACGTGCGCACCCGCATCGTCGCGTTTCAGGAAGAAACCGGACACATGTACAACCTGGAAGCCACGCCCGCCGAAGGCACCACCTATCGCTTCGCGCGCGAAGATCGCAAGCGGTTTCCCGACATTCTGCAAGCCGGCACGGAAGACGAACCCTACTACACCAACTCCAGCCAGTTCCCAGTCGGCTTCAGCGACGATCCCTTCGAGGTGCTTGGATGCCAGGAAGAATTGCAGCGCAAATACACCGGCGGCACGGTGCTCCATCTCTACATGGGCGAGCGCATCTCGTCGGCAACCGCGTGCAAGAAGCTGGTGCTCCGCGCCCTCACTAACTACCGCCTGCCTTACATCACCATTACGCCAACGTTCTCCATCTGCCCCAAACACGGCTATCTCAATGGCGAACACGCATACTGCCCCAAGTGCGATGCCGATCAGATCGCACGCAAACAACTGGCTGCGCAGCAGTAAGTCACCCTCATCGCAACACCAAAGGAAACTATCATGCAAACTATCTCCAATGTTATCGACCAGGAAGCGGAAACACTCCTTACCCCGGAAGAACGCCAACCTTGCGAAGTCTGGACCCGCGTCATGGGTTATTTCCGCCCGGTATCTTCATTCAACTGCGGCAAGAAGGGCGAGTTCCATGAACGCACCAGCTTCATTGAACCCCGCTGCGACTGAGTTGCGGGTGGCCGGGCTGACCCGCCTGTCCACCTGCGACTGGCCTGGCGAGTTGACTGCGACTGTGTTTTGCCAAGGCTGCGGATGGGATTGCGCGTACTGTCATAATCCCGATCTGCGACCTGCGCAGGGAGATACGCAGATTCCGTGGAACGATGTCGTCGCGTTTCTTGAGAGCCGTCGCGGCCTGCTGGATGGAGTGGTCTTCTCCGGCGGCGAACCGACGTTGCAGTCCGCGCTCCTCGATGCCGTTCAGGCTGTCAGGAGTCTCGGCTTTCGCATCGGCCTGCATACGGCAGGCATGGCGCCGGAGAGCCTTGCGCTGCTGTTGCCGCGGATCGATTGGGTGGGCTTCGATGCAAAAGCGCCCTTCGACGCCTACTTTCGCATTACCGGTGTGGAACAAAGCGGCGCCAAAGCCCTGGAGAGCCTTCTCATGCTGTTGGCGAGCGGTGTTTCCTATGAAGTTCGCACCACGCTTCACCCGGCCCTGCTGAGCGTGGCCGACATGCTGGAACTAAAAGATCAACTGCTCGTTCTCGGCGTGACCCACTATGCCGTGCAACGCTTCCGTACCGAGGGCACTCGCGCTAGCCGCCTGCCGGCCATTCCGGAGCAGCAACGATTTTGCCTTCCCTCCAACTTCGGCGACGATTTTCATGAGTATTGCCTACGCTGAGTGCGGCAATACGATACATGGACACAGGCCTGCGAATCCGATTCTCAGCTTCGCTTCCAAACGAAGGAGAGCCAAAGCGGCCTCCGCACTAGAGCATTTTCGGAATACATATAGACTTTTTAAGAGGCGTGCAAGGTGCCTTTTTCTTGAGGAAAAAGGCACTTAGCCGCGTGTTTTCGGTCTACAGCAATTCCGAAAATGCTATAGCCGTCCTCCGTATACCATTAGATGTCGAGGTTCTTGACATCGAGGGCATTGTCTTCGATGAACTTGCGGCGGGCTTCCACGTTTTCTCCCATGAGGGTGGTGAAGATCGCCTCGCACTCGGCAATGTCTTCCAACTTGACCTGGAGCAGCGTGCGGCGCTCGGGGTCCATGGTGGTTTCCCAAAGCTGCGTGGAGGACATTTCGCCCAGCCCCTTGTAGCGCTGGACCTGATAGTCCTTCTTGCCTTGCTCGACAATATAGGTGAATAGCTCGCGGGCAGTCTGCTTTTCGACCGGTTCACGCAGGGCGCGGGCGGTGCGGCGGGTCTGCTTGGCTTCGGCCTGAGCCTCGGCGGCGGACACTTCGGCAACCTCGGAATCTTCGTCGCCTGCTTCGACCGCAGCCGGAGCTTTGACAGCGTACTCGATGAGGAAGGGCGGCTCGAGGAACTGCTTGATGAGGGTGTATTTGGACATCATCTGGCGGAATTCGGGGCTCGAGGCCAGGGTCCAGTCGATGCGGCGCTCGGCACCCTGGGCATCCACAAAGCTGATGGACCAGGTGTGGTGCTCCTCGTCCTCGATCGGATCGCCAACGGACTTGAACTGAAATTCTTCGGCGAATTCGTTGAGTTGGGCGTGAAGCAGGGCCAGTTTCTCCGGCACATCGCTCTCGGACTTGGAAGCAAAGTCTGCGCGGTGGACCATCTCGGCGCGAGCCAACAACTCGGTGAGCTTCTCGTTGCGGATGCGCTTGTCTACCTGTTCGACAAAGCCCAGGTACTCGTTGAGGATGCCCATGAAGCGGGTGAGGTCGTTGCCCTCAATGCGGCTGGCGCTCTCGCCGTGGCTGACGATCATCCCCTCGGAAGCGCGGTTGACCATGACCTTGACGAACTCGCGCTCGTCCTTGATGTACTCCTCGCGGCGGCCCTTCTTGATCTTGAACAGCGGCGGCTGCGCGATGCAGACGTTGCCGCGCTTGATCAGCTCCGTCATATGGCGGAAGAAGAAGGTGAGCAGCAGGGTGCGAATGTGGGAACCGTCGACGTCGGCATCGGTCATGAGGATGATCTTGCCGTAGCGGAGCTTGGAGGAATCGAAGTCGTCCTTGCCGATGCCGCAGCCGAGCGCCGTGATCAGGGCGCGGATTTCTTCGTGGCCCAGCATCTTGTCGTAGCGGGCCTTTTCGACGTTGAGAATTTTGCCCTTGAGGGGCAGGATGGCCTGGAAGCGGCGATCGCGGCCCTGCTTGGCCGTGCCGCCTGCGCTCTCGCCCTCGACGAGGTAGAGTTCGCAGCGCTCGGGATTACGCTCGGAACAGTCGGCCAGTTTGCCGGGCAAGCCGCCGCCGTCCAAAACTCCCTTGCGGCGAGTCAGGTCGCGCGCCTTGCGGGCAGCCTCGCGAGCCCGCGAAGCCTCGATGGATTTGTTGATGATCTTCCGGGCGATCTGCGGGTTCTGCTCGAGGAATGCGCCGAGGCGCTCGTTGACGAAGGCCTGCACCGTGCCGGCGATGTCGGAGTTGAGCTTGCCCTTGGTCTGGCCCTCGAACTGGGGCTGCGACAGCTTGACGCTGATCACGGCCACCAACCCCTCGCGCACATCGTCGCCGCTCAGGTTCTCCTTCATATCCTTGAAGAGGCCAAGCGACTGGCCGATGGCGTTGATGGTGCGGGTGAGCGCAGTGCGGAAGCCGGAAAGGTGCGTGCCGCCGTCGACCGTGTTGATGTTGTTGGCAAAGCTGAAAACCGTCTCGGAGTAGCTGTCGTTATATTGCAGCGCGATGTCGATTTCGACGTTGTCGCGCGAAGCTTCCATGACGATCGGCTTTTCGTGCAGAACGACCTTGCCGCGATTCAAGTGCTTGACGAACTCGGAGATGCCGCCGGCATAGCGGAACTGGCTGTGGCGGGCTTCACCGGTTTTGGGATCGGCCGTGCGCTCGTCGGTGAGCGTGATTTCCAGGCCCTTGTTGAGGAAGGCCATCTCGCGCAAGCGCTGGGCGAGCGTGTCGTAGTTGTACTCGGTGACGGTAAAAATGGTCTTGTCGGGCAGGAAGTGGACCATGGTGCCGCGCTTCTTGCTGGTGCCCGCTTGCCGGAGCGCGCTGATGGGCGCGCCACAACTGTAGTCCTGCTCCCAGGTGTAGCCGTCGCGCCAGATCTCTACGCTGAACTCCTGCGAGAGCGCATTGACGCAACTGACGCCGACGCCGTGGAGACCGCCGGAAACCTTGTAATTGGAGGCGTCGAACTTGCCGCCGGCATGGAGTTTGGTGAGCACGACCTGGACGGCGGGCATCTGCTCGCCATTGGCGAGGGGCATCATGTCCACAGGAATGCCGCGGCCGTCGTCGACCACGGTGACCGAGTTGTCCACGTGGATGATGACGTCGATCTTGGTGGCATAGCCGGCGAGGCATTCGTCGACGGAGTTGTCCACGACCTCGTAGACAAGGTGGTGCAGACCCATTTCACCGGTCGAGCCGATGTACATGGCCGGGCGGAGGCGGACTGCCTCGAGCCCTTCCAGGATTTTGATGTTTTCGCCAGTGTAGCTGTCGTTATCGCCGTGAATAGGGGTGCCGTTCAGACTTTCAGTCGCCATAGGATTCCGTTCGCAAGGCTTTCGCTGTGAGCAAATGAGGGGCGCGGTTACCGATGCGAATCCGAGATGGAATTCGGGGATTAACCGCTTGAAAAACGAGGCTTTCAAGCGAATTCGCCTAGGTCCATTTTAGCATGAGCGGAGGATCGGAATCGGGGGAACCGCAGGGCAAAAAGCGGTTACCGTAGGTAGATTACGTGCGTGGAATATGACGTTAGTAATCAACGTCGTAACTTGTTGTGTATATATATGAAAAAGATAGACTTATTGGAATTTATGCTCTAGGATTTCATCGTGCAGGGAGATGCGTTTCCTGTCAATCCAAATCGCAAGGGGTTACCAACTATGAAACACGTCATCCGCCTTTTCGCTCTGTCCGTTGTTGTCGCTGGCGCCGTTGCCGCTGCCGTTGCTCCCAAGACCACCCCTGTGGTTCCGAGCCACCAGTCGGCCACCGCGAG
>JAATFE010000337.1 GCA_015655365.1 Terriglobales bacterium | reverse complement strand
TGCCTCGTCCCCAATCCCGGCGCGGCACCACGGAGCTTCTTCCCAAACCATCAGACCGAGCTCATCGCAGAGATCGAGGACCAGCCGGTCCTGCTGGTAGTGGCCAAGGCGGATGAAGTTGGCGCCCATGTCGCGAATCATCTGCATCTCTTCGCGGACGAGGTTGTCGCTCATCGCGGCGGCTACACCGGCATGATCCGCATGGCGCTGCGTACCGCGGAGGAGCACGCGCTTTCCGTTGAGTTTGAAGGGACCGTGCTCCACGAACTCGAAGTAGCGAATGCCAAAACGCGAGTCGAGACGGGTTTCGCCAGCAGGGCTGAAAAGGGTGACCCGGCAGCGATAAAGGTGAGGCGAACCAGGCGACCAGAGGTCGGGAGCTGCTACGCGGAATTCCGCGAGACGGGCAAAATCGCCCCAGGCGACGAGGTTCTGCGAGGAACGATGAACGGAGCGACCGAGTGCGTCCGAGACTTCAACCGAGATATTGCAAGGGGCATTTTTTCCTGAAGGGTTATATAGCTTAGCTTCTATTGTCACATGCGCCGATCCGTCTGACCCTACTATCGGCAAAATATGAACCGAATCGACGGCGACGGCGGGAAGATAAACCAGATTCACGTGCCGGTAGAGGCCGCCGTAGAGACAAAAGTCGCTCAGATCGGATGGAACGCGATCCTGATCTGGAGAGTTGTCGCAACAGACAATGACTGGCACACCCTCCGCGGTAACGCTAGCCGACAGATTCTTAAGGGCTTCTGTAATGTCGAAGCCAAACTCGTCATAACCGCCCTTGTGGGATCCGACCAGCGTAGAGCCAACCCAGAGAGTGCTGGTTTGGCCCGCACCCTGAAAGTGGAGGATGGTTCGTCCATCGGCGAAAGGGTTAGCCATGGGAACCCGAGTGCGGTACCAGCCCTGACCGCGGAAGTAAGGTTTGTCCGGGTCGCAGGAGTCCAACCCATTGAAAGAATGGGGCAAAACGGCAGCCTGCCACAGGCCGCCCTGTTCGGGGCGCCATACCTCGCTGACTTCGCCGATCGGGCCTTGGCGGAATTGCCAGCCGGAATCAAGTCGTTTTGGGGCGGTCGGAGCCCCGTCTTTCGGCGAAAGAGACTCTATGGCAGTTGCGCGGAGCGGAACCGGTAGCATTGTGGCGATTGCCGACATGGAAGCACTCAACATGAACTGCCGGCGCGACGAGTAAAACAAGTGGACCTCTTTCCGGAAGGCAGCGATTGCGTTCCTGCTGCTCTGTTTTTTGGGTTC
The DNA here is from genome assembly GCA_015655365.1 of Terriglobales bacterium. GTDB lineage: Bacteria > Acidobacteriota > Terriglobia > Terriglobales > Acidobacteriaceae > Telmatobacter. Next base: position 4,343 of record JAATFE010000337.1, on the reverse strand, counting down.
GCAGGGTGCTTTCTCCCATCGAAGCCATTGAGGTCCAGTCAAACCCAAGGCACGGGCTCACATCCCCTCATTGAAGAAGGGCCATCCTCTGCCCGCAGAATGGCGCTGACAAGTGACTCACGGTTTGGTTCGCCGGGCCAAATGTAAGCGATTTTTAATGTGCGACTTGTGAGCGGAGTCTGTTCTGTGTCAAACGTCCTTGAATTGATTTGGAAAGGACGAGTATCATCCAAGAAGCCAAATGAGCAGACCCAATGGAACCCGCGACCCCTGGCAGCCACAGACTAGGCAAGACCACGAATCCATCGTGCGCGAGTTGCATGAGATTTTGACCAGCCCCCATTTTTGCAACAGCAAGCGCTATCCTGCCCTGCTCAAGTACATTGTTGAGAACACTTTGGCTGGCCGGTCGGATCTATTGAAAGAACGAACCATCGGTGTGGATGTCTTTGATCGGCCTCCCACCTTCGACACCAATAGCGACACGGTGGTGCGGTACACCGCAGGCGAAGTCCGCAAGCGGCTTTTGCTCTACTATTCCGAGTCGAAGCGCAACACCGGAATCCGAATTTCACTACCAGCGGGATCCTACATCCCCGAATTCCTGCCCGAGCACGACGAATCCGCCGCGCATGGAGAGCATGCAGGCTTCCAAGCCGGCCATCAATCCGACTCCGAAAACCATGGATATCCGGGGGAAGAAACCCCGGAATCCTCTTTGGCCGAAGCGGGGGGAGCGTCCCCTGCGGACACGCAGGCCGAGGGTGCCGCGAGCACTGCGACGGTGCGATCCAAAGCATTTAAACGCGGCATCTTGGCTGCCATCTTGGTTGCGATGGCCTTGATCGCCATTTTTTCCGGCTTCTGGTTGACACGCGGCATCGATGAACCGCAAGCGGCGGTGAACGACTTTTGGAAACCGGTGTTGCGCGACCAGCGCTCGGTGCTGATCTGCACGGGCGGCGTGGTCTTTCAGCAAAACAACTTTTCTGGCGTGATTACGGCCGGCAAGGATAGCGCCTATCCGTTTGTTTCTATGCAGATAGCTTCCGCGATCACTCAGATTACCGGTGTGCTGGAGCGGACCGGTGGCACAACCCAACTGCTCTCTTCTCCCTCAACGCCGCTGACGGAACTCCGCGAACACTCCGTGGTGCTGCTGGGCGGCTACAACAACCAGTGGGCGATGCGCTTGCTTCAGTCGCAGCGCATCCATTTCACGCCAGAGCCGGTTGAATCGATCGTCGACAGTCAGGATCCGCAGGCACAGTGGGTACGCGACAGGTCGCAAGGGTATTCGAGCGCGGACGATTACGCTGTGGTAGCGAGGTTCCGCGATGCGACCACCGACGGTTGGGTGGTGGTGCTGGCCGGATTGGGCCGCAACGGCACCGAGGCCGCGGCGCAGTTCGTTTCCAGTCCCCACTACATGCAATTGCTTCGCGATCGGGCAGGAAAAGACTTTGGAACCCACAATATTGAGGCGGTTTTAAAGGTCAGTGTCGTGGACGGCAAGACCGGTGCGCCGTCGATCGTCGCCGTCCACGTCTGGTAGTTTTTCCTCGTTCAGGCTCTAAACCCAAAGAAGCGGTTGACGGATGGGGTAGTTGCGGATGACCTCTTTGTCCGTGGGATCCGGATTCAGCGTCTTCCATAGATCGATGTACTTCTCCTCATGAGCGGCCAGCCCGGCGAAGAGCAAGCCCGGCGAGCGGACCGGCAGGGCGTCGAAGTGCTCCACGTCCTTGGCCCACTTCCAGGCGCCTTTGTCTTTGAGAAAGGGATAGATGAACTCTGCGGCTTTTGAGAGGCCGCGTCCGTCCGGGAGCTTGAAAGCTGGCGGATCGGGTGCCAGTCCTTTGAGCGACTGGCAGAGACCGGCCATCACATCGAAGTTGAAGATGGAATAGCTGTAGGGCTTGGTGCGCGCCAACTCCTTTGGAAACGAGCCATCGGCCGCCAGTTGATCGGGCAGCAGGATCTCTTTGTAGCGGCGATAGACCTCTTCGCGGACCGCATTGTTGTCGGAGAGGCGCGCAAACTCCGCGGCTTGCAAGGCCCAACACATGGAGTGATTGTTTTGTGTGTCGCGTTCGCCTTTTCCGCGCTCGCTGTTGCAGAGCCAGTCGAGATAGCTGGCGAACCACGCCTTGACCGCTGCGCTGTCCGCTGCGCCGAGCATTTTGGGCGTGAGGAAGCTGGCGGCGCGAGCCACCTCCACCAGATGCAGTGTGTCGATAATGCCGATGGAGCGGCCTGTAGAAACGCCTTGAATCGCCTGGGAAAACATCAAGTTGGGATTCATGCGGGTTTCAGAAGTGACAAACCAGGCGCGGAGGTGATCGCAGGCCTTCTGCGCATAGCGAGGATCCTCGGTGAGGACCCAGGCAGCGGTCAGGGCCGGCATTTGGATCGAAAGCGCGACCATCACCTTGCGATGATCGTTGAAGTTGTCTGGATTGCTTTGCCCGTCGCGGTTGGCGTAGGGGCCATCGGGATTTTTCGGGTTGGGCCAGAAATAGTCGGCTTGGGAATAGAAATCGTGCAACCCGCCCGCACTGCGCTTGGTGGGAAAGGCGGTAATGGTGAGAGGCGCTTGAGAAAGGTAGCGGTCGCCGGCCTCCAGAATTCGCTTGCGATCCGTTGCGGATACCGTCCGGAACGCGTCGAGTTGCTTTGCAGGATGGGGTAAACCCCAGGCCAAACCAGCGGCCGTCGAACATCCGGCCACCGTGGCCGCTTTCAAGAACATTCTTCTGTCGAGTGCAGTCATCAGGCGCTTCTTCCTCTGTTTTTGGCTTCGATTCAAAAATATTTTGCGCATTCTTCGGACAATGCTAAATGCAATTTTCAAAGCTTGCATACCTTATCGCTCCGATGCAAGAACATTCAAGTGACTTACCGTTTGTCACATTTGGCGCACGCTCTCTCGCGAGGTGCGATCGAATCGATAGAAACTTCCGGGGTGGTTTCAATCGGATAATTCCACACATTCCGCAAGCCCCGTTGGATCTGAATTCGGCAGCCTCGAAGCCGCAAGCGATTGTGTCAAACGTGAAAGGCGGCGTTGCAATACGAGCGTGATTGAATCAACCCGCCCATTGACGGAGAGATCCGCACTCTCTTGGGGCAAACACCAGGATTGGCGGCCCTATTTCACAGCATGCATGGCAAAAGCTCATGTATTATGGCCCTTCGGCCCTACTACGATGCGCGCGGCGCACTAAACATTATGCAGACCGAACGGCTGACCGGTTCGCGAATCATTAAGCGAAGTTTAAGCTCAATCGGCACTGCTTTGCCGATCTGGTGTTCAACCTAATTATCGAAGACACAAAATGACAGGAAAAAACATGACAGCAAGTATCAGCGTGAAAGAAAACGTGTGGCGGAATTTGCGGATGCTCGCAATCGTCGCTGGATTGGCTGGGCTGACGGCAAGCGCCCAGGTTCCTCAGGCGCAAGCTCCGGCAGCGGCTCCGGTGACCGTGGATCGGGCTGCTTCTGGCGATTCGCCGGACGATCCCGGCCCCTTGGCCAAGGATCTATCCCCCGAGTTGACTCACGCGGCGATTCGCAAGGTCGCTCACAAGGTGGCGGACTGGCAACTGGGGCAGGTAGAAAAAACCTTCAATCAGCAGTGGACCTACGCTCCCCTGTATGAGGGATTTCTTGCTGCTTCCAAGACGACGGGAGATCCGCGGTATCGCGATGCGGTGGTGAACATGGCGCAGGGCTTCGACTGGAAGCTGGTCAATACGCGCTTCCCTCATGCCGACGATATGGCCTTGGGTCAGGCGTACATGGATCTGTACCTCGAAAAGCGCGACCCCAAGAAAATCGAGAACACGAAGGCGAATCTGGATCGGTTGCTGGCTCGTCAGGACGATCCCAACAAGCTGCTGTGGTGGTGGTGCGACGCGCTGTTCATGGCGCCGCCGGTGCTGGCCAGAATGTCTACCGCGACAGGCGACAGGCGCTACCTGGACTACATGGACAAAGAGTGGTGGGAGACCTCGGCGAGCCTTTACGACCCGGCGGAGCACCTCTACTTCCGCGATAGCCGCTACTTTACCCAGAAGCAGGCCAACGGCCAGAAGATTTTCTGGGCGCGCGGAAACGGCTGGGTGATGGGCGCCTTTGCGCGGGTGCTGGAGCAGATGCCGAAGGACTACCCGACACGGCCCAAATACATTGCCCAGTACAAGGAGATGGCGCAGAGAATCGCCGCTATCCAGGGCAAGGACGGGTTGTGGCGCAGCGGACTGCTCGATCCGGACGCTTACGATTTGCCCGAGGTGTCAGGATCGGCCTTCTTCACCTACTCGCTGGCCTGGGGCATC
>JAATFE010000329.1 GCA_015655365.1 Terriglobales bacterium | reverse complement strand
GCGGTCCAGGCAGACTTCGAGGGGAACGTCGAAAAAGACCGCTTGCACCTCGTAGCCGAAGCTCTGGGCCATCTTGATCCACTGGCGGCGCTCGTGGGTGGAGAGGTTGGTGGCGTCCACGTAGTTCCAGGGCATGCGGGCGATGAGGCGGGCTCGCAGGAGGGAACGCAGAGTGGAAAAGACCAGGCCCTGGTAGCGCTGCTCCTCGACGTCGTCGAAAAGGATGTTACGCAGCAGGTCGCTGGAGAGAGGCGTCACGCCGCGACGACGGAACCAGGTGGTTTTGCCGGAGCCGGGCAAGCCGATGGCCAGCACGACGTAGCCTTTGGGGGCGTCCGGGGAGCGCTCGGCGGCCTCGGCCTCGGCCGGGGGCACGGAGGGCAATTCCGGCTGGGTTTCAAGCTCCAAACGACCGGAGCCGGCGGGCTCATTCCATTCCGGTTTGGCAGGCCACGCCGGCGCAGAAATGGGACGCGGAGCAGTCCGCGGCGCACGAACCGGAGACGCAACGGGGGCATCGTCCATATAGAGCGGGACGAGCGGAGCCGGTTGATTCGAAGGGAGTTCCTGGCCGATCTTACCAGTGGATTCCGAAGTATTGGGAGTGTGTCTGGAACGTTTTCTCATGCCGCCTTGTACACCTTCATAGTGATACCCGAATACCATACTTGCATGGGGTGCTGCAAATGGTGTGCACTCCGTCACATACGATTCTCCACCCGCATAGGCACACTACCGGTGAGAGATTTTCTGCTCAGATTCGGGGCGAAAAGGTTTTATTACTCGCCCGTCGACATGAGTGTTACGATCATGGGTTTGGTGGAATTGCCTTTTGGGGGTTTATCCAGACGCCAACACCGTAAGCTTAGACCACAGCCTCACCTATTACGAAGGAGAAGACACACATGGCAGTAAAGGTTGGTATCAATGGCTTCGGCCGCATCGGCCGCAACGTATTCCGCGCCGCTCTTGGCAACCCCGAGATTGAGTTTGTTGCCGTCAACGATTTGACCAGTCCGGCGACACTCGCCCACCTGCTCAAGTACGACTCGATTCTGGGCAACCTGAAGAACGAAGTCGTCGCTGGCGAAGATTTCATCGCGGTTGACGGCAAGAAGATCAAGGTCTTCTCCGAGCGCGACCCTGCCAAGCTGGATTGGGCTTCGACCGGCGCACAGGTTGTGGTCGAGTCGACCGGCTTCTTCACCGACGCAGAGAAGGCGAAGGCTCACCTGGGCACGACCGTCAAGAAGGTCATCATCTCGGCTCCCGCCAAGAACGAAGACATCACCCTCGTACTCGGCGTCAACCAGGACAAGTACATCGCGTCCAAGCACAACATCATCTCCAACGCCAGCTGCACCACGAACTGCCTGGCGCCTGTGGTCAAGGTCATTCTGGAAACATGCGGCATCGTCTCCGGCATCATGACCACCATTCACAGCTACACGGGCGACCAGGTCATTCTGGATGCTCCTCACAAGGACCTGCGCCGCGCTCGCGCCGCTGCCCTCAGCATGATCCCGACCTCGACCGGCGCCGCCAAGGCCCTCAAGCTGGTTATCCCCGAGAGCTCGGGCAAGTTGGACGGCTTTGCCATCCGCGTTCCCACACCCAACGTCTCGATCGTCGATTTGACCTTCATCGCCGAGAAGCCCATCACTGCCGAAGCTCTGAACGCGGCCTTCAAGAAGGCTTCCGAAGGCGAACTCAAGGGCATCCTGGGTTACGACGAAAACCTGCTGGTCAGCTCCGACTTCAAGGGCGACGCCCGCAGCTCCATCCTCGACGCTCCGTTGACCAAGGTGATCGGCAACAGCGTCAAGGTCCTCAGCTGGTATGACAACGAGTGGGGCTATTCCAACCGCGTGGTCGATCTGATCGGCTTCCTGGCCAAGAAGGGCCTGTAACAGCAGTTAGTTGTCAGGGGTCAGAGATCAGATGTTTGGAAACTGATCTCTGCCCCCTGATCTCCGATCTCTGAAATCCCATGCGCAAAAATATCCCTGGCACCTCTCCCTACGAGCCAATCATCGGCTTCTCTCGCGCCGTACGCGTGGGCAACACTATTCATCTTTCCGGAACCGGCCCTGTCGGCGCCGACGATCTGGATGCTGCCGGGCAAACCCGCCGCATCTTTGAAATTGCAGCCGAGACTCTCGCGCAGGCTGGCGCATCCTTTGAGGACGTTGTCCGCACCCGCATCTTCCTGACCCATGCCGAGGACTGGGAAGCGGTAGGCCGCGTTCATGGCGAAGTCTTCGGCGAGATCCGTCCCGCCTCCACCATGGTGGTTGTGGCCGCACTGCTCAATCCCGCCTGGCGCCTCGAAATGGAGATGGAAGCCGTGCTTGCCTGCTCCGACTGCGGCTGCTGCGAGGATGACGAATGCTGCTGTGAAGACTGCTGCGAAGAAGACGAATCAACCGACCAGTAACCCCAAAAAAATCAAGGAAGGCACATTCCCATGGCAAAGCTCAGCATTCGCGACATCGATCTAACCAATAAAAGGGTGTTTATCCGTGTTGACTTCAACGTGCCGCTGACCGAAGACGGCTCGACCATCACCGACGACACCCGCATCAAAGCCACGCTGCCCACCATCAAGTACGCCCTGGAGCACAGCGCCAAGGTGATTCTGGCTTCGCACCTGGGCCGCCCCAAGGGCAAGGTCAACCCCAAGTATTCTCTGCGCCCGGTTGTGGACCGGCTGCGCGAACTGCTCGACAAGGCACTGGGCCAAAGCGTCAACGTGGGCTTTGCCCCGGATTGCATCGGCGAAGTAGCCGCTGAGCTCGCCAGCAATCTTGAATCCGGCCAGGTGCTGCTGCTCGAAAACCTGCGCTATCACGCCGAGGAAGAAGCCAACGATCCGGCCTTCTCGAAGGCTCTGGCCTCGCTGGCCGATGTCTATGTGAACGACGCCTTCGGCTCGGCCCATCGCGCCCATGCCTCAACGGAAGGGATTACCCACTTCCTGACGCCCGCCGTGGCCGGCCTGCTGATGGAGAAGGAAATCACCTACCTGGGCAAGGCCCTGGAAGCTCCCGAAAAACCCTTCGTGGCCATCATCGGCGGCTCCAAAATCTCCGGCAAGATCGACGTGATCGACAACCTGCTGGACAAGGTGAATACCCTGGTCGTCGTCGGCGGCATGGCGTACACCTTCCTGCGCGCATTGGGCGTGAGTACCGGCAAGTCGCTGGTGGAAGAAGACAAGATCGACATGGCCAAAGCGGCCATCGAGAAGGCCAAGGCCAAGGGCGTGAACCTGCTTTTGCCCGTGGATAACGTCCTGGCCGACAAGTTTGCCGAGGACGCGGCCACCCAGCCGTGGGATAGCTCGGTGAACTTCCCCGCCGATTGGCAGGGTCTGGACATCGGTCCCAAGTCCATCGCGGCCATCGAAAAGGTAGTTGCGACGGCCAAGACCATTGTGTGGAACGGCCCGGCCGGCGTCTTCGAGTTCGCGAAGTTCGCGGTGGGCACCAACGCCATTGCCAAGGCTGTTGCGGCCAACAAGGGCGCCATCTCCATCATCGGCGGCGGCGACTCGGTTTCGGCCATCAACAAGACCGGACTAGCCGACCAGATCACGCACATCTCCACCGGCGGCGGAGCGAGCCTCGAATTCCTCGAAGGCAAGAAGCTGCCCGGTGTGGAAGCGCTGACGGACAAGTAGCACCTGCGGTGCGGCCAACTCGCCTTCGGCGCTGAGGCCAGTGCAGAAAGCAATTCGAGTGAATCAAACAACCGTGCCCTCGGTCTCATCTTGAGACCGAGGGCACGGTTGTTTTAGGATGACCTCAACCTGATCTCATTGCGAGTAAGGCCGTTCGCGCTATGCACTCCACGTTTTTCCTTTGAAACCAGAGAAACGGCGCAGCCCTTCATTTTCGTGTTTCTGAATCGGTTTCCGGCTACAATGTTGACGTGGAGATCACGTACGACCCACGGAAGAGCGAACGCAATCTTCGCGAGCGAGGGTTCGGCTTCGAGATCGTGTCAGACTTCAATTTGGATTCCGCCGTTTTCACAGTCGATACGCGCAGGGACTACGGCGAAGTTCGCACTTGGGTTCAT
>JAATFE010000175.1 GCA_015655365.1 Terriglobales bacterium | reverse complement strand
CGCGTGGGGGAAACATACAATATCGGCGGTAATAGTGAGCGCAAAAACCTGGATGTTGTAACAACCATTTGCGACATTGTTGATGAGCTCCGCCCCAACGCCGCGATTGGTCCACGCAGAAAGCTCATCAGCTTTGTGACAGACCGCCCAGGTCACGACCGCCGATATGCGATCGATGCATCGAAGATTAGCCGCGAGCTTGGCTGGCGTCCAGCTGGAGAGTTTGAAAGAGGATTGCGCCGGACGGTAGCGTGGTATCTGGAACACAGCGGCTGGGTCGAGAATGTACGTACCGGCGCGTATCTGGATTGGATCCGGCAGAACTATCAGGAAAGAGTTCGATCATGAAGGGAATCATCCTTGCAGGAGGGTCGGGGACCCGGCTCTACCCGGTGACGCATGTCGTTTCAAAGCAGCTCTTGCCGGTGTACGACAAACCAATGATTTACTACCCGCTCAGCACCCTGATGTTAGCGGGGCTGCGCGATATTCTTATCATCTCTACCCCTCAGGATACTGGCCGCTTTGCGGAGTTACTCGGCGACGGATCGCAGTGGGGAATCAACCTGAGTTATGCCGTTCAGCCCAGCCCCGATGGGTTGGCGCAGGCTTTTCTGATCGGACGCGATTTCATCGGCGGAGATACGAGTGCGCTGATTCTGGGCGACAACATCTTCTATGGACAGTCGTTCTCCGCACGGCTGCAACACGCTGCGGCTGTAAAGGATGGAGCGGTTGTTTTCGCTTATCCTGTGCAAGATCCGGAACGTTATGGCGTTGTGGAATTCGACAAGACAGGCCATGCCATCAGTCTCGAAGAGAAGCCTGAATTCCCCAAGTCGCGCTATGCCGTCACCGGCCTTTATTTCTACGACAACGAAGTGGCTAACATGGCGGCCTCGCTTAGACCATCTCACCGCGGCGAGTTGGAGATCACCGACCTGAACAGGCTCTATCTGGAAGCTGGCAATTTTAAAGTACAGGTCATGAGTCGGGGTATGGCCTGGCTCGATACCGGAACGCAAGATTCGCTGCTCGACGCCGGTCTCTTTGTCCAGACGATCCAGAAGCGCCAGGGATTGAGAATTGCCTGCCCCGAAGAAATTGCCTATCGTTTTGGTTACATCACTGCCGACCAGCTTGGCGTGCTGGCACAACCAGTCAGAAAGAGCGGATACGGGCAGTACCTGCTTGCCCTGCAACACGAGCCGCAGTTTGCGACAGAGGCGACTGAACTATGAAGATTGCTGCAACCGGGATTCCCGGCGTACTGATACTTACACCGAACATCTACCGGGATAGCCGTGGCGCATTCAGTGAGACGTGGAATCAGCGCGGAATGGCTGAGGCGGGACTGCCGGCAACTTGGGTGCAGGATAACTGCTCTGTTTCGAAAAAGAACGTGGTTCGGGGCATTCACTACCAGACGATCCAGCCGCAGGGAAAGCTGGTGCGGGTGACTCATGGTGCGGTGCTTGATGTGGCAGTGGATTTGCGCCGCAGTTCGCCCACCTTTGCCAAGCATGTTGCAGTGGAGCTTAGCGAAGAGAATGGCCAGATGCTATGGATTCCTGTGGGTTTCGGCCATGCTTTTCTCGCGCTTACCGATGACGTCGGCTTTGCCTACAAGGTGACCGATTATTACTGTCCCGCGGGCGAGCGGACCGTTCGGTGGAACGATCCCGATCTTGGGATTCCATGGCCGGTTGGCCGCGAAGACGCCATTGTTTCCGCGAAAGACAACCAAGGTGCCTCCTTGCGCGATGCGGAGGTCTTTGCTTGAGCGAGCGCCCCCGTATCCTTATCGTTGGCGCCGGCGGACAGGTTGGCGTCGAGTTGCAGCGCAGCTTCGCCGATTACGGTGAAATCATTTGCCGCGACCGCGATACAGTCGACTTGGCCTTGCCGGATCAGGTGCGCGCAATGGTTCGCGACGCCGCACCTGAAATCATCCTCAACGCCGCAGCATACACAGCGGTGGACCGAGCCGAGTCTGCGCCGGACGTAGCCATGGCGGTCAACGCCCAGGCCCCCGCTATCCTTGCCGAAGAAGCTCTGTGTACGGGTGCGCTGCTGGTGCACTATTCCACCGACTATGTCTTCGACGGTTCCAAGACAAGCCCGTGGGTCGAGACCGATAAGACGAATCCACTAAATGTCTATGGCGCAAGCAAGTTGGCCGGAGAAGAAGCCATACAGAAGGTTGGAGGCAAATATCTGATTTTCCGTACGAGTTGGGTTTTCGGTCCCCATGGGCAGAATTACCTGCTCACCATGCTTCGCTTGGGCCGCGAACGCGATTCGCTGAACATCGTGGATGATCAAATTGGCGCGCCAACCACCTCCATCGAACTGGCCGATGCAACGCGCAGTATCGTCGGCGGCGTGCTGGGCGGTCAATTCGGCACAGCGCCAAACTGGGCCGGTCTCTACCACATGACCTGCTCCGGTTCCGTCTCCTGGTGTGGCTTTGCACGCGCCATCTTCGCGCGCGCGCAAGCTCTTCTGGATGGAAGGATGCCAGTGGTCAATCCCATTTCCTCAACGGAGTATCCTACCCCAGCCAAGCGTCCGCAGAATTCATGCCTCTCTAACGAGAAGCTCGATGCACGCTTCGCGGTCCGCCTCGCTCCCTGGGACACTGCTCTGGACGAGGCATTGCGCAGACTGGCGTTGTCACGGTAGTTGGCTGAGATCGACTGCTTCCCGCGGGACTGTAGGAAACATTAATGCTCGCTCGGGTTGTGCAGGAGGTGCCATCGATTGGCCATTTAGACCACCTGGGGAGTTGCCTTTCGGATCGCTCGGCATTTGCACGCGCTCTGTCACGACTGAGAATCTACATCCCTGGATGCGCACTCAACCACTCAGCGAGCGTTATTCGCCTCTCGATTTGATAGAGAATCAACTACTTCTCCCCCGGCCCCAGATCACAAAGGGT
>JAATFE010000058.1 GCA_015655365.1 Terriglobales bacterium | reverse complement strand
TTCAGGATCCAGTCTCTAGCTTTTAGCCTCCCGGTCAAATCGATCAAGCCTCTTGGAATACGTTGCCGCATGGTGCTCGACCTGTCCAACCCGCAAGGTCTGCGGGAGCGGAAAGTCCCAAAATCGCGTCTCTGGGGCATAGTAAAATCGCGTGCCAGAAGGGAATCGTTCGCCGATGCTGCATCTTCCTGCTTGTCTCGCCTTTCGCTCTTCGTTCTTGGGCCTTCTCTTGGCCGCTCCCGCTCTTGGTTTTGCCCAATCCCGGCCCGCTCCGCTGCGGGTGGCCGTTGTGGGATTGGAGCACGGCCACGTCGAGGGTTTTCTTGCCTCGCTCAAGCAGCACAGCGATGTGGAACTGGTGGGCATTGCGGATGCCGACCCGGCACTGACAGATAAATACGAGCAAAAGTACGGGCTGCCCGAGACCCTCTTTTTCAAGAGCATGGCCAACATGATCGAAGTGCGCCATCCCCAGGCCGTGCTGATCTATACCTCCATCGCCGAACACCGCCATGCGATCGAGATCGCCGGGCAGTACGGCGTCGCGGTCATGGTCGAGAAGCCCCTGACCATCTCGTTGGAAGACGCTCTGGCCATTCGCGCCGTGGCCCGCAAATACCGCATTCCAGTGCTGGTGAACTACGAAACCACTTGGTACGCCAGCAATCGCGTCGCCTATGACGAGGTGCGGCAAGGCCGTCTGGGAGCGATCCGCCGCGTCGTGGTGCACGACGGTCACCAGGGCCCAAAGGAGATCGGCGTGCCGCCGGAGTTTTTGGGCTGGCTTACCGATCCCGCGCAGAATGGTGCCGGCGCTCTCTACGATTTTGGCTGCTACGGCGTGGACCTGATGACCTGGCTGATGCGCGGCGAAACTCCGCTTACCGTAACCGCAGTGGTCAATCACGACAAGCCGCAAATCTATCGCAACGTGGATGACGACGCCACCATCGTGCTGGCCTATCCGCAGGCGCAGGCCGTGATCCAGGCCTCGTGGAACTGGCCCTTCGCGCGCAAGGATATGGAAGTGTACGGCGCCACCGGCTACGCCATCACCGTGGGAGCCGACCGTCTGCGCCTGCGCCACGAGCACGACGCGGAGGAGCGTCTGTCCACAGCCGCTCCGCTCAACTCGTCCGAGAAAGACTCGCTGAGTTATCTGGCCGCTGTGCTGCGCGGCCAATTGAAGCCCACGGGCGACCTGACCGCATTGGACACCAATGTTGTCGTGATGCAGATTCTGGACGCCGCCCGCGAATCGGCGCGCACCGGCAAGAGCGTGCGGCTGGCAAAGGTGGGAGAGTAACGCCATAGCTGTATGCCGAGGCAAAGCGAGATCTGGGGCACCCAAAGTTCAGCGTGGAATGTAGGTTCACTACCCCAAAAATATTCCGGCAATCGAAGCCGATATCAGGTTGGCCATGGTGCCGGCCAGCATGGCGCGAACGCCCAGCTTGGCCAGATCGTTGCGCCGCTCCGGAACCAGCGCGCCGATACCGCCGATCTGCATGCCGATGGACCCCAGGTTGGCAAAGCCGCACAAAGCGAAAGTGCCGATGGTGAAGGACTGGCTCAACAGAACCGCTTTTTGTATGCCCAGTTGCTGGTAGGCGATGAACTCGTTGAGCACCATGCGCGTGCCTAGCAGGTTGCCGATGGCGGGCGCGTCTTTCCACGGCACGCCGATCAGCCAGGCGACCGGCGAGAACAGGAAGCCGAGAACCTGGTTGATGCTGGCCGGGAACCAGAAGACGCCGCCATGCACCCAGGCCATGAGCCCATTGAGCAGCGAAACTAGGGCCAGGAAGCTGATGAGCATGATGCCCACGTTCATGGCCAGCTTGCCGCCGTCGATGGTGCCCCGAGCCACCGCGCCGATCAGGTTCTCGTCCTTGTGCTCTTCGTTTTTGGGCATGATGACGCGGCCCTCGGTGGCGGGGTGGCCGGTTTCCGGCACCAGCATCTTGGCCATCAGAATCGTGCCCGGCGAGGTCATGATGACCGCGGCCAGCAGATGCTTGGCTTCGATGCCTTGGGCGATATAGGCCGCCATGATGCCGCCCGAGACGTGGGCCATGCCGCTGGTCATGATGGTCATCAACTCGGAGTTGGTGGCCCCGGCCAGGAAGGGCCGGATGGTCAGCGGAGCTTCCGTCTGGCCCATGAAGACCGAGGCGGCCACGTTCAGGCTCTCCGCGCCGGAGATGCGCATCGTCTTCTGCATCACCCAGGCAAAGGCGCGAATCACGATCTGCATGACCCCGATGTGATAGAGCAGCGCAAAGAACGCGGAGATGAAGATGATGGTGGGTAGCACCTGAAAGGCAAAGATGGAGCCCATGTTCGGAGGGGTTCCCGGCAGCAGCTTGCCGAATGCGCCGGAGTTGGGCAGCCCGAGTTGGCCGAAGAGCGTGGCGCTGCCCGCCTGGGTGTTGGCCAGCATGGCGTTGATGACGCCCCCGGCGCGCTCCATGGCCCACTGGCCAAAGCTGAAGCGCAGCACCAGGAATGCGAAGGTCAGTTGCAATCCGAGTCCCCACGCGACGGTGCGCCAGCGAATGTTTTTGCGGTCCGTCGAGCCTAGCCAGGCCGCCAAAAGCACGGCCAAAATTCCCAGCACTCCAATGTATCGACTCAAAATGTGGCTCCTTAAAAGCAGCTAACAGCAAACAGTCGTCAGCTATCAGTTTCTGGCCAATGGATGATTTGCAGACAAGCGACCTTGCAAGCCATCCCGGCTAATCCAATTTCTGACCGCTGATCGCTGACGGCTGAGAACTATCTGTTTGCGTTTCTCAAGTACTCTTCCGCGGCTTTGCGGGTGAAGATGCGGCTGACCAACGGCACGGCCGGCGGCGGCGTTTGGGAGAAAGTGATGGCCTTTTTCAGGAACGCAATCGGCTCGGCCAACATGGATGCGTTGGTGGCGTAAAGCGTGGCGAATGGCTGGCCCTTCTCGATGTGCGCTCCGCGGCGGGCGTGGAACTCGATGCCGGCATGGGGATCGACCGGCTCGCCGGCCTTTTCGCGGCCTGCGCCCAAGCGCTGCACGGCCCAACCGAGGGCGGTGGTATCCATTTCCGAGATATACCCGCTCTCCCAGGCTGCGACAACTTGCGTTGCTCCCGGTTTGTGGAAGCCCTTTGGGTCGTCAAAAACTTTGAGGTCACCACCTTGCGCCTCGATCATGGCGAAAAACGCGCGCATTGCCGAGCCGTCGGCGATGGCTGCTTCGGCGCGTGCGTAGCCAGCCTCCGGCGTCGCCGCCTGGCCGCCGAGATGGATCATCCATCCCGCCAGAATCAGCGACAGCTCGCGCAGGTCTTCGCTTTCCGCAGGGCGTTGGCCGCGCAAAAGCTCAACCGACTCAACGATCTCGATCCAGTTGCCGGCGGCGTGGCCCAGCGGTTGGCCCATGTCCGTCAAAAGAGCTACAGTGCGGGTTCCGGCCGCTTCGGCGGTGGCCACCATCAGCGCGGCCAGGTATTCGCTGTCTTCCGGCTTGCGGAGAAAGGCCCCGGAGCCGGTCTTTACGTCCAGCACCAGCGCATCCAATCCCGCGGCCAGTTTTTTGCTCAGAATCGACGCGCAGATCAGGCCGGGACTTTCCACGGTGCCGGTGCGGTCGCGCAACGCATAGAGTACCCGGTCCGCGGGAACCAATGCCGGGGTCTGGCTCACGATGGATGCGCCGCACTTGACGAGAACCGCCTCGAATTCCTCCAGCGTGAGCGCGGTGCGGAGGCCGGGAATGGATTCGAGCTTGTCCAACGTACCGCCGGTGTGGCCCAGGGCGCGGCCGCTGATCATGGGTACCGCCACGCCGCAGGCCGCGGCTAAAGGAGCGATGAGGAAGCTGGTCTTGTCGCCCACGCCGCCAGTGGAGTGCTTGTCCACGGCCACTTTGCCCAGCCGGGCAGGCGAGAACTTTACCCCCGAGTCGCGCATGGCGATGGTCAGGGCGCGAGTTTCGTCCAGAGAAAGACCGTTCAGCCAGGCAGCCATCAGCCAGGCGGAAAGCTGCTCCAGGGGAATGGAGCCATCGGCTGCACCGGAGGCCAGAAAGCCGGTTTCGCGGGCGTCCAGTGCGCCACCGTCGCGCTTCTTGCGAATCAGGTCAATGATATGAAGAGGAGCGGCAGCGAGTTCTGTTTGCGTAAGGTCTGTTTGCGTCATAGGGGTCCAAACTTATTTTAGTTTCATATCGAAGGCCAAGGGGAGCAGCTTGTCGAAGGCCATGGTGCGCACGCCGTTTGCGGCGGGAAAGATCACCGGGGCTTCGGGCAGGATGAACTCGGCCAGCACCTGGCGGCAGGCTCCGCAGGGCGGGCTGGCGGCCTTGTTGAGGTTGGCGATGGCCACGGCCTCAATGCGAATCTCCGGTCCGTACGTGGCCACGGCGCGCACCAGGGCGGAACGCTCCGCGCAGATGGTCAGCCCGTAGCTGATGTTCTCCACGTTGGTTCCGGTCACGATTTCGCCGCTGGTCAGCTTCAGCGCCGCGCCCACGCGGAACTTGGAGTAGGGGGAATAGGAATTCAAAGCTGCTTGCTGAGCGAATTCCAGCAGGCTCGTCAGCTCGGGATCCGTTGCGTATTGATCGTTCATTTGGGTTTCAATCTCCGTGAAGCGTGAGAATTGAGGCTAATCCATCGCCGCGCCTTCTGTACATCGGAGTGGGAATGCGGTTTCTGAGCCGACTGCTCCGCCTCCGCCCGCCGGGACATGCTACTTCATGCCTCGGGCGAGCGGAGTTAGTAAATCGGCGAGTCAGCAAGTCAGCGTAAGTCAGACTTTACCCGTTGAGCAGATTTTCCACTTCGTCGTGCAAGCGCGACGTAATTCCAGCCTCGGTTTCCGCGGGCGAAAAATGGATTGGTTCGCCCACCCGCACCTCGATGACGCCGGCGCGGAACCACCGGCGGCTTGCCTTCAACTCTCCCAGGCCGCGAAGGGCTACCGGCAGCACCAGCGCGCCCGACTGCTTCGCCAACATGCCGATGCCTCCGCGGAACGGCGCCAATTCGCCTGCCGCGGAGCGCGTGCCCTCGGGAAAGACCAGCACGTTGAAGCCATGGTCCATTGCTTCGCCGGCATGGGCAAAGCTGCGCTGGAAGTCGCGCTTGCGGGGCAGGGGAAAGACGTTGAACAACGCCGTAATCAGCAGGTATTTGAGCGGCCCGAAGAGATCGAAGCGCCCTTGTCCCGCGCCGTGCTCGGGATTGCGGAAGTGGCGATAATCGTGCAGCATCTCGGCCGCCATGGCCACTGCCATTTTGCGGCGGATCGGCCCCGGCAGGGCGTATTGCACCAGCGGTCCGTCGAAGGCCGACACATGATTGGCGACGATCAGCATTGGCGCATCGGCGGCCAGCTTTTCCGGAACCGCAATCCGGGGATTGGCTAGCAGACCCACCAGCGGGCGCAGCACTGCCTCTACAAACGCCGCTCGCAGCCATTGGCAGGGCTTGAGCCACGGCCAATGCGGATAAACATACCGTGCCGGCGCTGAACCCGCACCATCCTTGAACCCAACCCAGTCTTGAGGATTTTTCGTGGCTTGTTCACCGCCCGCGTTGGGTGCCCCATCCTTTCCGCGCTTCTCAGCGGAAAGGATGGGAGACCACTCTGCTTGCTCGCCGCCGGTTTCTCCCGCCACCAGTCTGCGCAACTCGCCCAGTGTTTCCACCCGCTCCAACAGCCCATTTCCGGCCGCCGTGCCCAGCCGCTCCTCGATGGCCGCGGCCAACTGCACGCGGCCCAGGCTGTCCAGGTGCAAATCCTCGCTCAGGCGGAGTTCGTCGCCGACGCCTGCCGGAGTCTCACCCGCAATTTGGGCGATCAGCGCCAGCAGCCAGTCCGCCGACGGCCCAAAGGCCCCAGCCGCGTGGGCCTTGCCGTTGCTGGGGGTTGTGGCAGCCGCCTGAATCGTGGCCAGCCACGCCTCCACCTCCTTGCGCTTCACCTTGCCGGTCGAGGTGCGGGGCAGGTCCGGTTCCGGCCACAGCACCCAGCGGCGCAGCTTTTGAAACTCCGCCAGCCTTGCATTGGCCCGCTCGATGGCCGCCGCGGCCCGATCCCCGTCTCCCCGGCAGGCCAGCACGGCGCAGGGCTCGGGTCCCGCTGCCGTCTCCATCGGAACCACCGCGCAGGCCGCTACCCCCGGCTCCATTTCGATGGCCGCTTCCAGGTCCTCGGGGTGCAGGTTCAC
>JAATFE010000477.1 GCA_015655365.1 Terriglobales bacterium | reverse complement strand
CACCGTGAGCTAACGCACAGCAGAAAATAGGCAGAAAAACTATATTTGCGGTGCGAATCCGTTTCCGTGCTACACTCAATCCAATCGTAGAATTCGATCTGAAGTTAATGCCTGTTCCGCTTTACCGCCTACTCGCAAACACTTCCACATTGCATTCGGACGGTAATTCAGTATTGAGGAGTAACACACAATGGAACAGGGAACAGTGAAATGGTTCAACGATGCCAAGGGTTTTGGATTTCTTAGCCGCGAGAATGGCGAGGACGTATTTGTCCACCACACCGCGATCCAGTCGAACGGCTTCCGTTCGCTCCAGGAAGGTCAGCGCGTCCAGTTCAACGTAACCAAGGGACCCAAGGGCTGGCAGGCTGAGAACGTTCAGGTTGTCTAAGGGTTAACCCCTTCGCAACTGGTTCGTTACAAACAAGAAAAGGGACGGCTCGCGCCGTCCCTTTTCTTGTTGGGTTCGATGAGCCTGGCCGCGGATGAGATAGCTCGCCAGCCAGGCGAAATCTTTATGCAGCCGGCTTGAGCGCAACAGGCTTGAGCGATTTGACGCTGACCTGGGGAATGGCCGGGTGGAGGCTGCCCTTGAGTGTTTCGTGGGTGCCAAGATATTGCAGGACATCGTTTATCGAGTCCTCGAAGCGCGAACCTGTTTTGTGGGTGGCTTTGACGCCTTTAGCGACAATCTGACAGACTTCAAAGCGGTTCATACCCTGCGCGAGCGCGCGGTGTATCTGGTCGGAACGCATAACAAACTCCGGTCAACATGGTGGTGATTGTTGCGTTTGGTGCGGAGCTCGTCAGGAGCGATGGAACGGCCGGAGCCGAGCAGTCTTAATCAAATCCCATTCATGGCTATTCTTATTGTACGCTGGAAACAGGTGGGGTGCGGGCGGTGAATCGGGCCTGGAAGCGGGAGTGCGGCTTTCGCCGGAGGGGCAATCCCTGTTAACATATATCTCACATCGACCCGATTTGTGGGAAACCCTGAAGAGATTGCAGCGAAAGAGGTTATAAGTGGCAGATACCACCAAGATTGAAGATAAGCTGGAACGCAAGAAGGTAAAACGGGCCGCCCGCAAGAAGGCAGCCCCCAAGGCACCGCGCACAGGACCGCGCGGCGAGAACAAGAAAAAGCTGAAGAAGGCGGCACGCGGAGTTTCGAAGCGGTAAGCTGTCGTTCCCATCGCCGAACAGGGTTCCGGTACAGCCCGACATGCGTTGAACCGGAGCCCGCTCCTCCCCCATCCAGAAGGTCTATCTCCATTGCGGGTGCGCGTTTGCGCATGCGGGGAGGCAGGCTGCCGGGACACAAAGTCCAGAGTGGGGCGTCCCAAGGAAGATCCTCATCCTGTTCCTTCCAGCAAAGGCGTCCTAGACCCGTTCGATTTCCTTAGCCGGAAGCACGAGGAGAACTCCACTGGCCAGCCAACTACTTGCCCGCAAGTCGATCGACAAGCTGATCCTGGACTCGGAGCAGCCCGGCCACTCTCTCAAGAAGACGTTGGGGCCGTGGTCGCTGACCGCGCTCGGCATTGGAGCGGTGATTGGCTCGGGGATCTTTACGGTGATTGGCACGGCCATGGCCGGCCAGCACTTCGATACGCCATCGATCAGCGATACGCCGCTGCTGCATTTTTTGATGCACCATACGGCGCTGGCGGGTCGGCCCGGAGCGGGTCCGGCGCTGGCGCTTTCGCTGGTCCTGGTAGCCATTGTTTGCGTTTTCACGGGACTCTGTTACGCCGAACTGGCGTCGATGATTCCCATCGCGGGCTCGGCTTACACCTACACCTATGCCACGTTGGGCGAGCTGACAGCCTGGATCATCGGCTGGGACTTGATTCTGGAGTACGCGTTCAGCAACATGAGCGTCAGCGTGGGCTTTGCCGCCCACATTGTCGATCTGCTGGACTGGTTCGGGCTCCATCCCGCCTTGCGATGGATTTCACCGGCCTATTTGCCCACGGGTTTGCAGGACTTTGCGGGCAACAATCTTTACAATCCCGGCTGGCATTTCGGCTTCAACCTTCCCGCGTTCCTGGTGGTCATGATCCTCACCGTGCTTTTGGTGCGCGGCATTCAGGAGTCGGCCCGGACCAACAACATTCTGGTCCTAATCAAGATCGCGGCGATTCTGGTGTTCGTGTTTACCGCGGCCAGCTTCGTGAAGCCGCACCTTTGGCACCCCTTTATGCCGAATGGCTGGACGGGAGTGCTGACCGGCGGCTCGATTATCTTCTTCACCTACATCGGGTTCGACTCGGTCTCGACAGCGGCCGAGGAGTGCAAGAATCCGCAGCGCGACGTGCCGTTCGGCATTATGGCGACGCTGGTTGCCTGCACACTGCTGTATGGCGCGGTGGCGATTGTGCTGAGCGGCATTGTGCCCTGGCAGTCGGTGATGGGCGATGCGGCGCCGGTGGTGAACGCGCTCAAGCGGCTCTCATTGCAGCCGGGCGGCGCAGGGCTGATCTGGGTGCGGCTGTTTGTGCTGATCGGCGCCATGCTGGGCATGATCTCCTCCATCCTGGTCTTCCAGCTTGGGCAGGCGCGCGTCTGGTTTTCCATGTCCCGCGACGGGTTGCTGCCGGCAGTTTTCAGCCGCATTCACGCGCAGTTCCGCACCCCGGCTGTAGCGACCTGGGTGGCTGGATTTGTGGTGGGCATTCCGGCCGGGCTGCTGGACATCGGCACTGTCTCGAACCTGTCGAACATCGGCACGCTGTTTGCGTTTGTGCTGGTGGCCATCGCCGTGCTCGTGTTGCGCATTCGCGAGCCTGAGCGGCCACGGAGCTTCAGAGCGCCGTTCGGAGCCTTGTTCCCGATTTTGAGCATTGTCTTCTGCATCGTGCTGATGATGGGGTTGGAAGTGATGACCTGGCTGGCGTTCTTTGCGTGGCTGGTGATCGGCTTGGTGATTTACTTCTCCTATAGCCGCTTCCGGTCGGAGTTTGCGCCGCAAAGATAACTATGCAGGTTTGGTTGCGAAGCTAGACTGGGAATATACTGCCGACGAGGTAGGAAATGGCATCGAAACCCACATCTCTTGGAAATGGCAAGAAGAAAGAGCGCCGTTTTTGGGTTGCATTCGATCTTGGATTGAGTGCCGATTATTCCGCTCTCTACGAATGGCTCGATTCTGTCCACGCCAAGGAATGCGGGATAGGAGTCGCGACCTTCAGGACCGAAAAAACTCGCAGTCAGGTGATGAAGGAAGCCCAAGGTGTTGTTAGCGGCGCTCCGAGAGCGCGAGTCTACTTGATCTCTTCCCCTGAAGGAGGAATCTTTCTCGCAGGCAGGCGTAATCGGCACCTTGGGAAGGCTTTGCCACAACGGCTGCAGGAATGATTGACGAGAACTAATGGCCCGGGCAAGGATATGCGTGGATGCGTGCTTTTTTATTGGTCTGTATGACACAAGAGACCAATATCATGGCGTGGCGCGACGACAGTTTGAGAATCTCTTCGGGGATAAATCGGCACGCAATGTCCTAGTTGCGCCGTGGCCTATTCTTTACGAGTCGCTCGGCACAAGGCAGGCACGGAATACAGCCTCAACCAATCTAGTGAGGCGTGACTTGACCTATCTGAAAGTCAATCGGCAACTGCTCTTGCTGGATGACAGTGCTTTTCGGCAAAAGGCTCTGGATTCGCACACAGACGATGCTCGCACCCTGAGTCTTGTCGATCGCGTATTGCGTGGAATGATCGAACAGGAGATTTCTCTTTTTGACGCTCTGCTTACTTACAACACAAAGGACTTTATTGACGCATGTCAGGTCCGGCGCATGACATTGCTTAATGAGAAATTCGACGAAACGCAGTATGCCTCCTATTCAATCTGATCTGCAAGGCTTTATCCGGCGGCTGCCCAAGGCCGAGTTGCACCTGCATCTGGAGGGCGCGATTTTGCCCTCCACGCTGGTGGAACTGAGCGCCCGGCACCATGCGCAGCCCATCGCGCTGGCCGAGGCCGAGGCGCTTTACCGCTTCACGGATTTTTCCGGCTTCATGATGGCCTTCAAGGCTGTTACCGGGGTGCTGGTTGGCCCGGAAGACTACGAACTAGCTGCGTGGCGGATGATGCAACACCTGGCCGAGCAGGGCGTGGTGCACGCCGAGGTCTACGTCTCCGTAGGCGTCATCTATAAGGGGCGCGACCACGATCCTGCGGCTTTCGAGCCGATCTTTGCCGGCCTGGAACGAGCCAGGGAACGCGGCGAGCGCGAGCTTGGGCTTACGCTCTATTGGATCTTCGACGCGGTGCGGCATTTCTCGGTCGAGGAGGCGGAACGGGTCTTTCGCAAGGCTGTCGAACTGCGGCCGGAACACCCGTCCATTGTGGGCATCGGGCTGGGCGGCGACGAGCGGCGGATGGGGTCCGAGCCGTTTCGCGCGATCTATGCCGAGGCCGCACAGGCCGGTTTGCGGCTCACCAACCACGCCGGGGAGACTACGGGGCCGGAAGCCATCCGGGAGGCGCTCAGTATCGGTTCGGAGCGGCTGGGACACGTCGTCTCGGCGATTCAGGACCTGGAACTTATCGAGGAACTGAGGGCGAAGCAGACGCCGCTGGAACTGTGTCCCACGTCGAACGTGCGGACCGGAGTTTGCGGCTCGTTTGGCGAGCATCCGCTGCGGAGGTATTTCGATGCAGGGCTGCTGGTGACGCTCAACTCGGACGATCCGGCATTCTTTGGGTCGGACTTGGCCAGCGAGTATCTGCTGGCTCACACGGTGCAGGGCTTTACTCGCGAGGAACTGCGGCAACTGGCGGCCAACTCGATTCGCGCCAGCTTTCTTCCCGAGGCGGCCAAGACAGCGTGGATTGAGCGCATCGAGTCAATTCGGTAACTGGACGGAATTCGGGTATGGCATTCGTTCGACATAAACAGAGTTATTGCGGAAAGTTAAGTTTGTTTGTGCAGAGTAACTGAAGAAACACATTGAACGCGCATCTTACTGATCCGGCCCAAAAGATTTGCATCGTGCTTTCCCACCCTTGCCTGCCAAAAACGCAGTCAAGGATGGGGCGCCCTGTCGTATTTCTTATGGGCCGGATCAGTAGAAGCCGGTGCGGCAGATTAATTCTCGATGAAATATTTGTGTAGAGTATCGCTATATACGCATGGATTCGATGGTACAAGCAATATGGAAAACTGAAGTTGCGGGTTGT